>DASWGE010000378.1:0-17032 GCA_036393895.1 Streptosporangiaceae bacterium
GTCGGGGGTCACGAAGATGAGGTACCCCCAGATCGCGTAGAAGTAGGCGACCTCTGCGGCCTGCCAGATCAGGTAGCCGCCCAGCCGGGGCCTGGCGAGCACCACCAGCGGCACCAGCCAGACGACGTACTGAGGCGACCAGACCTTGTTCGTCAGCAAGAAGGCGGCAGTCAGCAAGAAGATCAGCTGAGGCAGCCTTGGCCGCCTGGGCGCCGCGAGGGCAAGCACCGCCACCCCGACACAGGCGGCCAGGAAGAGCGCCGCTGAGGCGATGTTGATCGTCGCAAGCGACAGGCCGCCGAGCACGGGCCAGTGCTCCGCCTGAAAGAAGTACCACACCGAGCCCCAGTCAACCCAGCGCTTTGCGTTGAAAATGTAAAAGGTTGCCCATCCCGCTGGTGCCGCCAGCATCACTGGCAGGTTCACGGCCAGCCAGGCGGCAGCCGCCGAGCCCGCGGTCAGCCAGAACTCCCTCAGCCTGCCCGCGCGCAGGCACAGTACGAACAGCGGCACGACGCAGATCACCGGGTAGAACTTGGTCGCCACGGCCAGGCCGAGCAGCAGCCCCGCCACGACCGGCCGCCTGGCCGCCCAGGCAGCGAGCGCCGCCATCGTGAGGGCCATCGCGAGCAGGTCCCAGTTGATGAATGCCGCAAGCACCAGGCCCGGCGACAGCGCGACGAGAAGGCCGGTCCACCGCCAGTTCCGCCCGGCGCAGTAGGCCGTTGCGAGCACACCGACCACGAGGCAGACAGCCAACAGCGCAACGGTAACGTCGTAGAACTCTCCCCCCCTGGCCGCCGGATCGGTGACGGGCTTGACCACCCAGGCGGCCGCCTGCATGACCGCTCCCATCACGACCGGGTACTCCACGTGATGGCCGATGTAAGGGACCTGGCCCGCCGACAAGCCCTCACCGAAGTACAGCGGGTAGATGTCGGTGTAGCAGTGTGCCTGGTACTGCTCGACGCCCACATTCCATGCGCCCGCCCGGCATGCCGCCTTGGCGACCGAGCCAAGTGCGCCGCCGAGCAGGCTCGCGATGATCAGCGCGGCGACCGAGCCGGCTAGGACCGCGTACCTGACAGATGTTGCGCTTGCTGTTGCGCGCTGAGCCGACATTCGCTTCCTGTATCCCACCGGTGTCCGGCGACGGGCTTCTCCGTCCGTGTAATGCTCGTTTTCCCGTCGGATGCCTTCTACCTTTACCTTTGTTCATGGCGTCGGCTGTGAGCGGCTGCGGTAGCTGGTGACCTTCGGCAATCTTCGCGTGCCCAGGCTAGCGGCCTGCGATGCGCGATATCTAACTACGAGGATGCTGGAGCGTTGGCCGGACGACGTGCGGTGACGGAGACGGAGTCCCTGGCGGCGCGTAGCGATGCCATCCGGCATGCGCCGGGTGGCCGGCGGGCCGCGCTCCTGGTCGTTAGTTGCTACCTCGGTGCGGCGCTTATCGTGACCTGGCGCCTGTGGCCAGATCCCGCGTCGCGGACGGTCGCGGGCAACCCGACCGACGCGGACCTCTTCGCCTGGTACTTGCGCTACGCCGCTGCCGCGGTCCAGCACGGCGATCTGCCTGCCCTCGTGACCACCGCGATGAACGCCCCCGTGGGCATCAACATGATGTGGAACACCTCGTTGCTGCTGCCGGCCGTGCTGCTGGCGCCGGTCACCCTGCTGCTAGGGCCGCAGGTCAGCCTGACTGTGCTCACGACGGCGGGATTTGCCGGATCGGCGGCCGCGCTCTACTACGTGCTGCGCCGCTGGCAGGTGAGCACCGCCGCCGCCGCGCTCGCTGGCGCGGTGTACGGCTTTTCGCCCGCCCTGGTGCATTCGGCGCTCGCGCATTACAACCTGGAGTTCGCGGTGCTGCCGCCGCTGATCATCGACGCCGGGCTATGCCTGGCAGTCGGGCGGCCGCGGCCTGAAGTTGCCACCGCCCTCCGGATGCGGGCGGTCGTCTGGGACGGCGCCAGACTTGGCTTGCTGGCGGCGGCCCAGCTATTCATCAGTGAGGAAGTCGCCCTGATCACTGCGATCGCCGGGCTCGTGCTGGTCGCCGGGCTGGCCGCGGCCAGGCCGCGTTCCGCCGTCAGGAGGTTGGGGCCGGCCGCCGCCGGGCTGCTGATCGCCGCGGCCGTCTCAATCGCGCTGGCCGGGCCTGCGCTGTGGACCCAGTTCGGCGGCCCGTTGGTCCAGCACGGCCCGCTGTTCCCGCTTGACTACTACGTCAACGACCCAGCGAGCTTTGTCACGCCATCGTCGTACCTGCTGTTCCATACGGCGGGGACCGCGGCGGCGGCCGCCAGGTACCAGGGCGGCGAGACCGAGTACCTGGCGTACCTGGGGTGGCCGCTGATCATAGTCGTCCTGCTCGCGGCCGTCGCGTGCTGGCGAAGGCCGGCCGGACCGGCGGCGACGTTGACCCTCGGAGTGCTCGTGGTCCTGTCATTCGGCGGGCATCCGCTGGTCGGAGGCACGCTCCATCCGGCGGTCAACCTGCCATGGCACTGGCTCGAGGAGCACCAGCTGTTCGCGTGGGTGTTGCCTGACCGGTTCTCGATCGTCGCGGACGGCGTGGCGGCGGCCCTGATGGCGCTAGGCATCGACGCCATGAGCGAGCTACTTGCCGCTCGGCGCCGCCGTTCCGCCCGGCGCCGCCTTTCCGCCCGGGTCGAGGACGTGGGCGGGGACCGCCCGCTGAGCGGGCGGGCGCGCGCGGCTGTGCTTGGCGTGGCCGCACTCGCTTGCCTCCCGCTGCTGCCAAGGCCACTGGCGTCGGCCACGGCCGTCTCCCTGCCGGCCGGCTGGACCAGGACGCTTACCGCACTGCACCTGCCCTCGGGCGCGCCGGTCCTCGTGGTTCCGGTTCCCACCAACATCCTGACACCCGCGATGCGATGGCAGGCCGACACCGGCCAGCCGTCCTCGATGGTCGGCGGCTACTTCATCGGCCCGGGTGCCGGCGGCCAGGCTTACATCGGCGGCACCGGGTCAGCCCCGTGGCCTGGTACTTTGACCGGCTCTGGGCGGCCGGACTGCGGCCAGCCAGCCCGTTTGCCGTAGCCGCGGCGGCTGCAGGCCTGCCGACCGCCGGTCAGGCCGGGCCGACGCCGGTCGGCGACGTCCCTGCGCTCGCACAGGTGCGAGCCGACCTGGCGGCGTGGCATCCGGCCGCCGTAGTGGCCGTTACCGCGGCGAGTTCGCCGCTGGCCAGCTACCTCGCTGCGCTGCTAGGCCCGCCGACCATTCAGTCCGGCATGGTGATTGCCTGGCGCCAGTGACTGTCCGGTGACTGTGGTGACGCCGCTATCTCAGCGGATTGAACCAGTCGAGCTCAGGGAACCTGGCGAAGTCAGAGTCGGCAGAACAGACCCCCACGCCGTGCTCCAGCGCAAGCGCGGCCAGGTGAGCGTCGCTGATCAGGTTGCCCTGCAGGCTCCCGTCGACGGTGAGCCTCCTGAATACCTCCGCGTGCCGTGGTCCAGGTATCGGGATCCAGGCCGGGCTCGCCTCGAGCCAGTCTGAGATAACGTCCCACGCCTCATGCGAGGTCAGCGGATAGCGGGCAGCGCGCGGGTGGGTGGAGATCCGCAGGAACGCTGTGAGCGTGGGCCACGGCAAGCCGACCCGCCCCGAGCCGTTGAGCGCTCCCTCCAGCCACGTCCTGGCCCGCGCGTGGAACTGGCTCGACTCGTCGACGGCGTACAACAGGATGTTCGCGTCGACGATCACCGGCTGTCCTCGGCGTCGAGCAGCTCGAGCGCCTCGGCGATATTTGAGACGTCGACACGGAGCCCAATTCCGTGCGTGCGTTGCCGGAACGGCCTGGGCTCGGGCCTGGCCCGGAGCCCAGCTCTCGCCAGCTCGTTCACTGCCTCGCTTAGCCCGATGTTCCGCTCGGCCCGCAACCGTTCGGCAGCCGCTGCGACTTCCGGATCGAGATTCACCGTAGTCCTCATGCGTTGAGTCTAGCATCAATGATGCTGCATTCGGCGCGTCAGTGATGTAGTGGAGGTGCCGATCAGAGTTGTCATTGCCTCGCGGACTGGTAAGTTACCCATCAGTAACGTTCGGTTCGCCGGATGTGCTCGTCAGTAGCAGGACGTGATCACGGCGGGCGTACGCTGGCACCCTACGCCGTCCACGGAGGTCGATTTGGCGCTGCGGATCATCATCGGACTCGCCCTGACCTTGATCGCATTCGCGATCGCGGGCCGCCGGATGTGGTGGCTCTACCGACTCGCCACGAGCGGCCAGCCGGCGCCCGAGCGCATCGCGGCAGTCAGGGAGCACCCAGCCCGCGACGCCGAGACCCAGGTCACCGAGGTGTTCGGTCAGCGCAAGCTGCTGCAGTGGACGGTTCCCGGAATCGCGCACTTCCTGACGTTCTGGGGTTTCATCATCTTGCTGCTGACGATCATCGAGGCATACGGCGACTTGCTCAGCAAGACGTTCGCGATCCCCGGCATCGGGCACTGGGCACTCGTCGGCTTCCTCGAGGACCTGTTCGCCGTCGCCGTCCTGGTCGGCCTGGCGACATTTACGGTGATCAGGCTGCGCAACAACCCGAAGACCGGGGGGCGCGAGTCTCGCTTCGCGGGCTCGCACACCGGCGCGGCCTGGCTCGTTCTGCTGATGATTTCCCTAGTGATCGTCACGCTGCTTGTCTACCGCGGCGCGCAGATCAACACCGGCGACTTCCCTTACCGCCGCGGCGCTTTCGCCTCGCAAATCGTGGGGCACTGGCTCGCGCCGCTCGGCCACAGCGCCAACATGGCGATCGAGACCACGTTCATCCTGCTGCAACTGGCCGTCATCCTCGGCTTCCTCGTCTTCGTCACCTACTCCAAGCACCTGCACATCTTCATCGCACCGCTCAACGTGCTGTTCTCTCGCCGCCCCGACGGCCTGCGCGACCTCCAGCCGATGCGGTCGAACGGGAAGGTGCTCGATTTCGAGGAAGCCGACCCCGACACCGATGTTTTCGGCCTCGGCAAGGTCGAGGACCTGACCTGGAAGGGCATGCTCGACCTGGCTACCTGCACCGAGTGCGGCCGGTGCCAGTCGCAGTGCCCGGCGTGGATCACCGACAAGCCGCTCTCGCCGAAGATGCTCATACTGGACCTCCGCGACCATGCGTTCGCCAAGGCACCGTACCTGCTGGCTGGATCCGACGAAGCCAGGGAGGCGTTGCCGGATGCCGTGAAGGCCGAGGCGCAGCGGCCGCTGGTGGGCAAGGCCGAGGCGCACGGCGTCATCGATCCTGACGTGATCTGGTCCTGCACCAACTGCGGCGCCTGCGTAAACGAGTGCCCGGTCGACATCGAGCACATCGACCACATCACCAGCATGCGCCGGTACCAGGTGCTGATCGAGTCCGAGTTCCCGACCGAGGCGTCCGGGATGCTCAAGAACCTGGAGAACAAGGGCGACCCGTGGGGAATGGGCGAGTCGAAGCGAGCCGAGTGGATCAGTGAGCTCGACTTCGAGGTGCCCGTCGTCGACGGCCCGATCGGCGATGATGTGGAGTACCTGTTCTGGGTCGGATGCGCGGGTGCCCTGGAAGACCGGGCGAAGAAGACGACCAAGGCGATCGCGACCTTGCTGCACACCGCCGGGGTGTCGTTCGCCGTGCTCGGGCCCGCCGAGACCTGCACCGGCGACCCGGCGCGGCGGATGGGGAACGAGTTCGTCTTCTCGATGCTGGCGCAGCAGAACGTCGAGACGCTGAACGAGGCCGGGGCCCGCAAGGTCATCGCGAGCTGCCCGCACTGCTTCAATACGCTCTCGAACGAGTACCCGCAGCTCGGCGGCAACTACGAGGTCATCCATCACACCCAGCTGCTGGCCCGGCTGGTCAAGGAGGGCAAGCTCAAGCCCGTGACCCCGATCGATGAGAAGATCACCTACCACGACCCGTGCTTCCTCGGCCGTCACAACAAGGTGTACACGCCGCCGCGGGAGATCATGGAGCAGGTGCCCGGGGTCCAGGCGCAGGAGATGCACCGCTGCAAGGAGCGCGGGTTCTGCTGCGGGGCTGGCGGCGCGCGGATGTGGATGGAAGAGCGGATCGGCAAACGGATCAACGCCGAGCGGATCGAGGAGGCGCTCGGTACCGATCCCGACACGATTTCGACCGGTTGCCCGTTCTGTCTGGTAATGCTTGGTGACGCGATCAGCGCGAAGAAGGGCTCGGGCGAGGCGAAGGATTCGCTGGAAGTCGTCGACGTGGCACAACTCCTGGCCAGGTCGATCGCTGGGCCGGAGCCCGCTGCTCCCGCGGGTCCGCCGTCATCGGATTGATTGTCGCGGCCCCGGCCCCGGCCCCGGCCCCCGGCGTTCGGCCCCCGGCCCAGGCCCGCGTCTTCGGCTCAGGGGTGGCTAGGCGGTGACGGCGAAGGCTGACCGCGTCGGGAGCCAGATTCTGACCCGGGTTCCGTGCCCCGGCCAGGACTCCAGGGTGGCCTGGCCGCCATGAGCGGTCGCGATTGCCTGGGCGATGGACAGGCCAAGGCCGCTGCCGCCGCCTGAGGTGTATTCGGGCCGCGCCGGGTCGTCATCTCCAGGTGCCGCGGCGCCGTCAGCTTGCTCAGCGGCGCGGTGGAAGCGGTCGAACGCCCGCGCCGCATCCTCCGGTGCCATCCCCGGGCCCGAGTCCGCAACCTCGATCAGCACGCCGCCCTGGACCTGCCCGAGCCGGACCGCGACCTGGGCCGATGACGGGGTATGCGCGCGAACATTGCCGAGCAGGTTGGCCAGCACCTGCCTGATCCGGCGCTCATCGACGACGGCGATCAGCCGCGGCGGAGCCTGGGCGCTGATCGGCCGTTCTGGCTCAACCGCCGCCGCGTCGGCCACAGCGTCTCGCACGACTATCGCAAGGTCGGTCTCGGTGAGATCGAGCGATGATGTCCGGTCCAGCCTGGCCAGCTCGAGCAACTCGGCGACGAGGGTGGCCATCCGCTGCGCCTCCTGTTCGATCCGCCGCATCGCCCCTGGCAGCTGCTCTGGTCCGAGTGCGCCCTGGCGGTACAGCTCGGCGTACCCGCGGATTGTGGTCAGGGGGGTGCGAAGTTCGTGCGATGCGTCGGCCGCGAACTCCCTGACCTTCCGCTCGGAGTTCAGCCGGGCTCCGAACGCATGCTGAATCCGGTCGAGCATCGTGTTAATCGCAGCGCCTAGCCTCCCGACCTCGGTCTGGTCGTCGGCTTCGGCCATCCGCGCGGTCAAGTCGCCCCTCGCGGAGATGTCATTGGCGGTGGTGGCCATCCGGTCAAGCGGCCCGAGGCCCCGGCCGATGAGCCACTGCCCGCCGATGGCCAGCAGTGCGATCAGCCCCCCGCCCGTGATCATCTCCTTCAAGATCAGGCCGCGCAGCTGCTCGGTGAGCGTCGTTGCCTGCTCCGCCACGATGAGGACGCTCGGGCGGCGAGCCAGGTTCTCGGTCGGGATCAGCCGGGCCGCCGCCTGAAGGTCGAGCGGCCCAGCTGGGCCAACAGGGAACCAGCGCTCGGTCCTGCCGAGCCTTGCTACCTCGATCGGGCCCATTCGCCGGATCGCCCTGGCGAGGGCATCGGTGACCAAGGACGTGGCCGAGGTACGCGAGCTCAGCGGCTGAACGGCGAACGGGCCGAACGTAACCTCCACGGCAGCGACTCCGGGGGCTGGCCGCTGATTGATGTCGGCCGGGCTGCGAGTGCTTTCCGCCAGGATCGTCGCGTGAAACTGGCTCCTTAGGTGCTGTGCGAACAGTGCCGTGCTGACGATGCCCATGATGAGCAGGAACACGGCCGTGACAGCAATCTGCAGCAGAAGCAGCCTCGTGCGCAGCGACAGCCCGTTCGAGCCGGCCGCCTTGCGCCTGGATGCCCGCAGCAGTGACCCGGCAACCGCGCGCTGGGTCCGCACATGGCCTGCGATTGTGCCGGCGGTGCGCCCGGTGGTGCGCCCGGTGAACTGGGCCCCGCTCATGTGCCGCCCGGTTCATCCGGCCCGCTCGTGCCTGGTTCGGGCCGCCAGGTCTGCCTGGCCTGATGGGCACGGTGTGCGGCAGCATGTTCAGGGAGCCTCAGGCTGTAGCCGACGCCGCGCTGGGTGTGGATGAGCGGCGCGCCGAGGGGGTCGAGCTTGCGCCGCAGATAGCTGACGTAGGTCTCGACGATCTGTGACTCGCCCGCGTAATCCCAGCCCCACACGTTCTCGAGCAGCTGTGCCCGGGTGAGAACCCGGCCCTGGTGTCGCATCAGGTAGGCGAGCAGCTGGAATTCGGTCTTCGAGAGCTCGACCGGCGTTCCGGCCCGGTGCACGGTCCACCGGGACTCATCGAGCTCCAGGTCACCGGCTCTGAGGATGTCGTCCTGGTCGGCGTACCTGCCCGGCGGCGCCGAACGCGACGCCCGCCGGAGCACGGCCCGCACCCTGGCCACCAGCGCCTCGACCGAGAACGGCTTGGTGACGTAGTCGTCGCCACCGATCGCCAGGCCCGTCACCGTGTCGGACGACGTATCCCGCGCTGTCAGGAAGATGACAGGCACCTCGTTCCCGGCTGCCCTGAGCCGTCGGCAGACTTCGAAGCCGTCGATGTCGGGCAGCACGACGTCCAGGACAATAAGGTCCGGCGTTGTCGTCTCGGCCTGGCGGATGGCCTCTGAGCCGTTCGCCGCCGTGCTGACCGTGCAGCCGTGGAACTTCAGCGCGACCTGGACCAGCTCGCGAATGTTCGGCTCGTCGTCGACGACGAGCACGCGGGGTATCCGTTCCGCCTCGGCCATGACTGATGCTGGCTCACAGTTCGCTTCGTCGACAGGGGCGGTATTGCCCTCAGCAGGAGAGTACGGGATGAGAGTCATAGCGTGCTCGGAACGCCAATTCGCGAATGCCGCCGAGCTGTCCGGCGCACTGAGAGTGATAGAACGGCCGGCCAACTTGCCGCCTAGGCGCGGATCACGACCCGGCGGGCATGGTCGGCGCCGCCCGTTACCTGGCCGATGACGAAGACCCGCTGTCCTGCCGCCAGTGCGCTCGGTCCGACACGCTGCCCCGCTTTGAGGATCAGCGTGAGCCTACCGATCTGCCAGGTCCAGACGGTGCCGTCAGCAGCCTTGACGACGACCGATCTGGCGGAGAGCGACTGGACCGATCCGCGCTCGAACGCTATGGTTCTCGGCCCCGCCTTGGCAGCAATGGTGATCTGACCGTGCAGCGCCCTCCTGGCCAGCAGCCGGAGGCGCACGAGCCCGGCGCGCAGGCGAAGGTAGCGCCGGACGCACGAGAGTAGCCTGGCCCGGGCCGCGGCACGATGACCACCCGCGCGCAGGCGCCTGGCCGAGGCGACGCACGCCCGCAGCGTGGCTCTGACCCGGTGCGCAACCCGGCCAGGTCGGGCACCAAACCCTGCGGCGGCTGTGATTCCATGGCCGACCGACCCGGCGGGTGCCATCGTGGGGCGGCCGGTTCCGCCGCTCGCCGTCCCGCCTCCGGTAGTCCCCGATGCGCTGCCAGTGAGCACCGCGCGAGCTGCCTCCGGGCTTCCGCTGCCGCTCATGCTCATCCCGAGAACGGAGCCGCCGGCTAGCACCACGGCGACCGCGAGGCCTGCCAGCCAGCGGGCGCCCGCTGCAAAGCGACGGCGACCGACCGGGCGATCGGCTGGCAACATCGGCTGGCCGGGCGCAGGCCCAGTTTGCGGAACGTTCATGTCGTCCATGGCGGCGAACCTGCCAGAGAGGTCTGGGACCTGAACAGGTAGATGCTGGGATTTCGCTGAGAAGCAGCCTAACGGACGGTCGGCTACATCCGCTCAGGTACCGGGATGCCGAGCAGGTCGAGCCCGCTCACCAGCACCTTCAGCGTGAGAGCGGCGAGGGCCAGCCGCGAGTTCCTGACCTCGGAGCTGTCGGCCCGCAGCACGGGGCACTGCTCATAGAAGGTCGTGAAGTCGCTCGCGGTGTCGAACACGAACGCCGCGAGCACGTGCGGCTCGGCGGTCTCGGCCGTCTCGGCGACCGCTGCGCCGAAGCCGAGCAGCCGCAGCACCAGGGCCCGCTCGGCCGGCTCGCCGAGGATGATCGGCCCGGTGGCCTCTTCGGGCCGCAGGCCCGCCCGGTGGAAGATGGAGCGGATCCTCGCCGTCGCGTACTGCAGGTAAGGGCCCGTGTTACCGGTCAGGGCCAGCATCCGGTCGAAATCCAGAACGTAGCTCGAATCCCGCGCGACGGACAGGTCGGCGTATTTGAGCGCGCCGACGCCCACGGCCTCGGCGATCTGAGCGCGGAGCTGCGGATCGTCGTACCTGTCCTCGATCACTTTGTCGGCCCTCGCGACGGCCTCGTTGATCAGGTCGATCAGCTTGACCGACTCGCCGCTCCGCGACCTGAAGCGCTTCCTGTCCGCGCCGGTTACCATGCCGATCGGCGCGTGCTCGGCGCGGACAGAGTCAGGCAGCCAGCCTGCCTGGCGTGCAACCGCGAAGACCATCGCCAGATGCTGCGACTGCTCGGAGCCGACGACGTAGGTGATCCGGTCGGCGTGCAGCTCATTGACCCGGTACCTGATCGCGGCCATGTCCGTCGTGCCGTAGCCGTAGCCGCCGTCGCTCTTGCGCAGGATCAGCGGGAGCGGGTTCCCGTCCCTGCCAGTGAAGCCTGGCGGGAAGGCGCAGAGCGCACCGTCGCTGATCGTGGCGACGCCAGCCTGCTGCAGGTCGCGGCAGACATCGTCGAGCATCGGGTTGTAAAAGCTCTCTGGCGCGAGATCGGCGTCGGTGAGCGTGACGCCGAGCCGCCGGTAGATCGCGTTGTAGTAGTGCTTGCTGTCGTCAACCAGCATCCGCCACAGCCGAAGCGTCTCGGCGTCGCCGGCCTGGAGCGCCACCACCCGCCGGCGCGACCGGTCGGCGAACGCCGGATCGGCGTCGAACTTCACCTTGGCCGACTGATAGAACGCGTTGATCTCGCCCCCGGCGAGCTGCGCGTAGGCGGCCTCCTCGCCGATGTCGACGAGGTGCTCGACCAGCATCCCGAAATTGGTGCCCCAGTCGCCGACGTGATTCGCGCGGATCACGTCATGGCCGAGCCGCTCGAGCACGCGGACGAACGCGTCGCCGACGATGGTGGTCCGCAGATGGCCGACGTGCATTTCCTTGGCGACATTGGGCGCCGAGTAGTCAACGACCACGTGTTGCGGCTGCGCGGTCGTCTCGACGCCCAGCCTCGGATCCCTGAGCTGGGCGGTCGCGGCCTCGCCCAGCCACGCGTCCCGCACCGTGATGTTGATGAAGCCCGCGCCGCTGATCTCGGCCCGCTCGAGCATCGGCGATCCGCCGAGGCGCCCTGCGATCAGGCCGGCGATCTCGCGCGGCTGCCTGCCGAGCCTCTTGGCCAGGGCGAGCGCGACGTTGGACTGGAAGTCAGCGAAGGCCGAAGGCCGGATCAGCGGGTCGGTGTCGGCATAGTCGGCTCCGAACTCAGCCGTGAGCGCAGCGCCCACGTTCGCCGCCAGGGCGGCCTGCAGATCGGCCATGCTTCAGCCTATCGAGCGCGAGCAAGGCGTTTCCCGCGACATCAGCGCATCATGTCCGGCGGAGGATACGACCTTGCCTTTGCGGCCCCAGCCGCTCCTTGATCCGCTCGGTCGTGCGTCCGCGACTCAGGTCGGCGGCGAGCCGGCACGCGGCCGCTACGCCGCGCTCGGTCGATCCGCCATGAGCGATCACGACCGTGCCCTCCAGCCCGAGCAGCGCGGCGCCGCCGTAGGTTTCCGCGTCAAGCCGTTCCTGCAGCCCACGCAGTTCCCTGCGCTGCAGCAGCGCGCCGAGCCTCGTCATTCGCGACGCCCCGAGCGCGGACCGGAACTGTGCGGCGGTGAAGGCAGCGGTTCCCTCTAGGGTCTTGAGCGCGACGTTTCCGGCGAAGCCTTCCGTTACGATCACGTCGACCATGCCGGCCAGCAGGTCGCTGCCTTCCACGTTCCCGGCGAAATTAATCGGAGCGGTCCCGTGCGGCGGCTCGGCGCTCAGCAGCTCATAAGTCCGCTTGACCAGCTTGTTGCCCTTCCCAGGCTCCGCGCCGATCGACAGCAGGCCGACCCTGGGCCTCGCGATTCCGAACGCCACCTCCGCGTAGACGGAGCCTAGCTGTGCGAACTGCGCCATCATCTCGGGCTTCGGGTCCGCGATCGCGCCGGCGTCGAGGAGAACGGTCGGTGTGGGCTGTGTCGGCAGCGCTACGGCGATCGCAGGACGCAGGACCCCGGCCAGGTTGCGGAACCGGAGCCTGGCGATCGACACCACCGCAGCCGTCGATCCCGCCGAGACTACCGCGGTCGCCTGGCCGAGGGATACAAGCTGGCACGCGACCGCGATGCTCGACCGCGCTCGCCGCCAGCTAGCCAGCGCTCCTTCGGCCATGGCCACCGAATCCTCGGCCGCCACTAGCCGGATCTTGCCAATCGCACCGTGCTGGGCCAGCAGCGGGCGGACCTTCCCAGGCCGCCCCACTAGGACCACGCCGATACCCCACCGGCGGTACGCGCTGACCGCTCCCGCGACGATGGCCGCTGGCGCGTTGTCGCCGCCCATCGCATCGACCGCTATAACAGGCTGGGAGGAATCCGCCCTGGTCGGCCGGTAGCTGTCGGACGCGGCGCCGGGCTCGGCTGCACCGTCCAGCGGGGACGGGCGGGACGATTCACTGGCACCGCTATCGGTCACGCCGGAGCCTGAGAAGCCTCCGGCAGCCCGGCAGAGCCCGCTGCGGCGTCCGCCGCTGGCTGCGCCGGCCTAGCGCGCCGCTTGATACCCAGGCAACTGAGCGAGGCGATAACGAGCAGGGCGATCGGGGCAATCATGGTCGCGTGCATCGCGGTCACGTACCCAGCAGAGAAGACTTCACCGGCTAGCTTGTGGATCTCGCCGGCCAGCGAGGCGGGCGTTCCATTCGGCAGCTTGACGTTTCCCTGGCTTGGATTTGCGGCAGCGCCGTGCTGGGCGGACTTCGCGAACCCGGCGATGAAGTGGCCCCTCGCCTGCGGCGGCAGCGATCCTGCTCGTTCCGCCGCGGCGGCCGGCAGTGAGACCGCGAGGCGGTTCTGCAGCAGGGCGCCGACGGCCGCCGTGCCGATCACCGCTCCGACCTGCCGGACTGTGTTGATCATGCCCGATGCGGCGCCGGCCACCCTCGGCTCGATGTTCCGCATCGCGATCGTAGTCATCGGCGCGAACGTACAGCCCATTCCCACCCCGGCAATGGCCAGGGTCGCGATGAAGTCCTGCCAGGTCGATTGGGTCGTCGCGATGACGGCGGTCAGGCCGAAGCCGATCGCGAACAGCATCAGGCCGGAGAACAGGATGTACTTGCCGCCGATCCGGTCGGTCAGGCGGCCGGCGACCGGTGCCACGAACATGGAGACAACCGATGCCGGCGCCAAGGTAAGGCCGGCCTTGAGCGCGGAGAAGCCGAGCGCCGACTGCAGGTAGATCGTGAAGGGCAGGAAGATGCCCATCATGCCAACCGACAGGACGCCAGAGACCCAGTTCATCAGGCTGAAGTTGCGGTCGCGGAACAGGGCGAACGGCACCAGCGGCTCGCGGTCCTGCGAGCGCGCCTGCACCAAAAGGAAGGCTCCGAGCAGGACAACGCCGGCCGCGATGACGAGCGGGATCGAGATGAACGATGTGATGTGCCCCCAGTTGTATTTCTGGCCTTCGACCAGCCCGTAGCAGATGGCCAGTAGCGCGACCGTGGCCAGCAGCACGCCAGGTATATCGAGCCGGTGCCTGGCACCGACCCGCACGTCGGGGATCAGGAAGAAGCTCATCACGATCACCAGGGCGCCGATCGGGACATTGATGAAGAAGATGTACCGCCAGTCGAACGCGCTGACCAGCAGCCCGCCCAGGGTCGGGCCGGCGATCGTGGCAACCCCGGCGACGCCTCCCCAGATGCCGAACGCCGCGCCGCGGCGCTCAGGCGGGAATACCGTCGTCAAGATGGCCAGCGTCTGCGGCAGCAGCAACGCGGCTCCGACCCCTTGGATGGCGCGGAACGCCACCAGCCAGCCCACGCTGGGCGAGAACCCGCAGGCCGCCGACGCGAGCGTGAACAGGATCACGCCCACGATGAACATCCTGCGCTGTCCGAAGAGGTCACCGAGCCGGCCGGCCGTGATCAGCAACACCGCGAGCACCAGGGCGTAGGCATTGATCACCCACAGGACGCCGTCCAGGGTCGCATGCAGTCTCGTGATCATGTCGGGGATCGCGATGTTCACGATCGTCAGATCGAGCAGCGTCATGAAGAATCCGAGCGACATGACGATCAGCACGATCCACGGGCTGCCGCGGTACTTGCTCACGATGACCGACCTCTCCCTGCTTGCCGCCACACGGCGTTGCCGCCACACGGCGTTCCCCCCACACAATTCCCGCAGTCCGCACCGTGCCGTCCGCTCTGGGGCAAGCAGCAGGCGCGCGATCGCTGCAGCGATAACGAGAGCCGCAGCTATTCCCTGCACAGTGCTATTCCCTCACAGTGCGCTGGACCCGGTTTTGCGCTGCCGAGCCAGCAGCCCAGCTTCGGGCGCCAACTCTGATGGTAGGCGCACCCACCGACAACGCGGCTGGCCAATGGGTTGCGACGAGCGCGGACGGACACCCGCCAGCGGGCCGGCATGTCATTTTCGCGTCCGGTTATGCCTCCCCGAAGCCCTGTTCTGACCGCTGGCTGGCCGCACAGTATGCTCCGGCCATGAACTTGAACGCAGCGGCAGCAATTGTCTCTGGCGGAGCCAGCGGCCTTGGTGAGGCGACGGCTCGTGACCTGGCGGCGGCGGGCTGCAGGGTTCTCGTGGCCGACCTCAACGAGACCCGCGGCAGTGAGCTAGCCAAGGAACTCGGCGGTGAATTCACCAGGACCGATGTGGCGGACGAGCAGTCGGTGGCCGAGGCGGTCGCGGCGGCGGAGAGCCTTGGCGCTCCGCTCCGGGTCGTCGTCAGCTGCGCTGGCATCGGCTGGGCGTCACGCACCGTCGGCCGCGACGGAACACCGCATGACCTCGCCTCCTACCGCAAGGTCATCGACGTCAACCTGATCGGCACCTTTAACCTGATGCGGATCGGCGCGGCGGCCGTCGCGAAGACCGAGCCCGCCGATGCCGACGGCCAGCGCGGCGTGGTCATCAACACCGCCTCGATCGCAGGCATCGAGGGCCAGACCGGCCAGGTCGCCTACTCAGCGTCGAAGGGTGGGATAATCGGCATGACCGTTCCGGCCGCGCGCGACCTCGCCGCGATCGGGGTGCGGGTCAACACGATCTGCCCCGGCATCATCGACACCCCGATCTATGGTTCTGGCCCCGGCAGTGACGAGTTCAAGGCCAGGCTGATCGCCCCCGTGGTGTTCCCCAAGCGGATGGGCACGGCCGCGGAGTTTGCCCAGCTCGTCCGGGCCCTGATCGAGAACAATTACATGAATGCCGAGGTCATCAGGTTCGACGGCGGCATCAGGTTCCAGCCCAAGTAACCGACCCCGATCTGGAGGCGCCAGCATGTCAGACGCGATCCGCACCGAGGTAACCGACGGCGTCGCGGTCATCACGATCAACCGTCCGGGTGCGCGGAACGCAGTCAACGGCGAGGTTGCCCGCGGTATCGCCGCGGCGGTCGAGGAGTTCGACGGTCGCAAGGACATCAGTGTGCTGGTGCTCACAGGAGCCGGGGGAACGTTCAGCGCCGGCATGGACCTGAAGGGTTTCCTGGCCGGTGACGCCCCGGTCTCGCCTGGGCGGGGCTTCGGCGGGATCGCCGAGCGGCCGCCGGTCAAGCCGGTGATCGCCGCGGTTGAGGGTTACGCGCTGGCCGGCGGTTTCGAGCTGGTCCTCGCGTGCGACCTGGTCGTCGCGAGCGAAGAGGCCAAGTTCGGACTGCCCGAGGTCAGGCGCGGCTTGGTGGCGGGAGCGGGCGGCCTGCTCAGGCTGCCGCGCCGGATCCCGTACCACGTGGCGATGGAGATCGCGCTGACGGGGGAACACTTCCCGGCTGCCAGGCTGGCAGAGGTCGGACTGGTGAATAAGCTTGTCCCGGCAGGACAGGCACTGCCTGCCGCGATGGAACTTGCCGGGCGGGTTGCGCTCGGAGCTCCGCTGGCCCTCGCCGCCTCCAAGCGGGTGATCGTCGAGTCAGCCGACTGGGCCGCTAACGAGGCGTTCGCGAGGCAGGCCGGGGTCATCGGCCCGATCTTCGGGTCGAAGGACGCCATGGAAGGCGCGGCGGCCTTCGCCGAGAAACGGCTGCCCGTCTGGCGGGGCGAGTAAGCCGCGACGTCCAGGTCGGCGGCGCCTGCGCGGCGTCGCCCGCGGATGATCACGCGGGTTTGGTCCCTCTAGGGGCAGAAACCGCGTGATCATCAAAGGCGTCCCGGCAAGAGGGTCGGGTCAGCCTGAGGAGGGCGCGATGACTGGTCAGCGGATCAGCGTCGTGGTGCCGTTCTTTAACAACGCCGCCCTGCTCGGTGACTGCCTCGCCTCGATTGCCGCGCAGACCTACCGCGACCTGCAGGTGATCATGGTCGACGACGGTTCGACCGACGGCAGCGCCGCGATCGCGCGTGCCCAGGCGGCCGAAGATCCGAGATTCGAGCTGGTCAGCCAGCGCAATGGCGGACCCGGGTCGGCCCGCAACCGCGGTGTCGCGGCCGCGACCGGCGAGTTCCTCGCATTCGTCGACGCCGACGACCTGCTGCCCCCTGATGCCTACACCACCATGCTCACCGTGCTCGACCGGCCCGGTCCCGCCAACGTCTCCGGCTCCTCAGGTTCGGACTTCGTGTCGGGCGGCGTGCTCCGGCTCAGCGCAGCAGGCCTCGGAACATCGGGGCTGCACACCCGCGCGATCAAGGCAACGCGGCTTGCGACCCACATCAGCCGCACGCCTGAGCTGTTCTACGACATCTCGGTCTGGAACAAGCTGTTCCGCCGGTCATTCTGGGACGCCGCCGGACTGAGGTTCCCCGAGGGCATGCTCTGGGAGGACCTC
>DASWGE010000379.1:0-2927 GCA_036393895.1 Streptosporangiaceae bacterium
GGGCGTGGCCGGCAGCCAGAGCCATCAGCCACGCCCGTCATCAGCATCCGACTTACTGCGTGTCGGGGTTTGCCTTCCGCGGGGTCGCGCGCCGTGTCGAGCTCTTGGCCGGCCCTGACTTCCGGGCGGAACCGTCCTCGCGGCCCGGCTGCTCCTTCTGACCTGGCCCGGCCTTGCGGCCTGACTCAGCCTTGCGGCCTGACTCAGCCTTGCGGCCTGACACAGCCTTGCGGGCTGACTGTGCCTTGCGGCCTGACTGTGCCTTGCGGGCAGGCTCGGCCGCGTGAGTCGCGGCAGGCCTAGCGGCCTTGGCGTCGCCAGCCGGACTCGCGTTGGCCGCGGTGCCGGGGGCTGCGCCGTTGTGCGTCACCGCTGCGGCCCCTCGCGCGACCTTCTGGGTCGCCGCGGTGGCCTGCGCGAGAGCGGCGGCCGTCTGGTGGGCGAATGGCGTCGCTGCGGTCCGCAGCTGGCCAGCGAACTGGCGCTGGGCGCCCGCAACCTGGCCAGCGAACTGCCGCTGGGCGCCCGCAACCTGGCGCTGGACAGATCGCATCTGACCGGCAAATTCATGCGCGCCGGCCCTCACGTCATCGGCGCTGGGCAGCCTGGCGATCAGCCCTGGTGCCCTTTCCCTGAGCTGGCTGAGCTGCTTCTCGCTGAGCTTGGCGAGCTGCTCGGCACTCGGTAGCTTGGCGATCAGGCCAGGTGCCTTCTCGCGGAGCTGGCTGAGCTGGCTGAGCTGCCTGTCCCTGAGCTGAGCCAACTGCTCGGCGCTCGGCAGCTTAACGATGTTGATCGCGGGCATGCTGGGAAGCTGCGGCCGGATCATCTGGGCGGTAGCCGTCACGTTCTTAACCGTGTTGGTCACCCTCTTCTGGCCCTTGCGGGCAGCGGCGAGGACCTGCTCCTGCAGCTCCTGCCCCTTGGCGCGGGTGTCGATCATCGGGATCCTCCTTCTAGGTTCGCAGCTAACTATAGTTTGCAATGACTATATATGTCAAGCGGTAGCAGGCCGGGAATTTGGACCTTGGATCCGTTGCGAGCATTTCAGCGCCCGAATTGCCGCTCTTGTGGCGCACCACCGGATCCAAAGTTGGTGGTGGGGTCTCGTGGCGGGGTCTCGTGGTGGGGGAGCGGTCAGACCGAGCCCCGGGCCTTGACGAGGCCGGTCTCGTATGCGAACACGACGGCCTGAACCCGGTCCCGCAGGCCAAGCTTGGCCAGCACGCGCCCCACGTGCGTCTTGACGGTCGCCTCGGAGACGTACAGGCGCGCGCCGATCTCCGTGTTGCTCAGGCCCTGCGCGATCAGCGTCAGCACCTCGCGCTCCCGGCTAGTCAGCCCGGCCAGGTCCGGCGTTTGGTGGTCGGCGCCAGTCGGGAGCATCGGAGCGAAACGGTCGATCAGCCGCCGCGTAGTGGACGGCGCCACGACTGCGTCCCCCGAGTGGACGGCCCTGATGGCGAACAGTAGTTCCTCGGGCGGCACATCCTTCAGCAGGAAGCCGCTGGCGCCGGCCTTGAGCGCGGCGAATGCGTATTCGTCCAGGTCGAAGGTCGTCAGCATCAGCACCCGCGGCCGGTCGCCGGCCTTGCAGATCTGCCTGGTCGCCTCGATGCCGTCGAGCCTGGGCATCCGGACGTCCATCACCACGACATCGGCAGGCGTGGCACGGAGCAGGGCGACGGCCGCGAGCCCGTCACCAGCCTCGCCCACGACGTTCATGTCGGGCTGAGCATCGAGCACCATCCGGAACCCGGTGCGTACCAGCTCCTGGTCGTCTACCAAGAGGATCCGGATGCTCACGCGGCGCCTGCCCGCGCGGCAGCGATCGGCAGCCGCGCCGTAACGGTGAACCCGCCGCCAGGACGCGATTCGGCCAGGACGGACCCGCCGTACATGGCGGCGCGCTCGCGCATTCCGGTCAGGCCGTGGCCGGCGCCGTCGCTGGCAGCCGCGCCGCCGAGACCGTCGTCGGTAATGACGAGTTCGACCGCATCCGTGGTGTAGCGCAGCAGCACGCTGGCCCGCACCCACGAGCCTGCGTGCTTGCGGGTATTGGTGAGCGACTCCTGGATGATCCGGTAGGCGGCGAGCGCGGTGCCCTCGGGCAGCCGTAGCGGTTCTCCCTGGATTGTGCAAGCGACCGGCAGGCCGGCCGCCCTGGCCTGATCGAGCAGGTCGTCAAGCTGGTCGATGCCTGGCACCGGAGCCAGCGATGCCGTTACCGCCGTCTGGTCCCTGCCCGGCACGCCCTCCAGCGCCGGGCGGTCAGAACCGGCCGCGTCCGGCAGTCCGGCTGGCCCGCCCGTCTGTGCCTCGTCGTTCTTGCGCAGCACGCCGAGCAGGGCACGCATCTCGGTCAGCGCCTGCCGCCCGGTTGCCGAGATCGCGGCCAGCGCCTGGCGGGTCCGGTCGGGATCAGACCCCAGCGCGTACGCTCCGCCATCCGCCTGCACGACCATGACGCTGACGTTGTGCGCGACCACATCGTGCAGCTCGCGGGCGATGCGGGCCCGCTCGGCTGCCGCGGCCATCCTGGCCTGAGCGTCTTTGTCCCGCTCCAGCCTGGCGGCCCGCTCCTCCAGGTTGGCGTAGTAGGCGCGCCGGTACCGCATCGAGTCGCCGAGCACCCATGCGATCAGCGAAGGCCCGGCGAACAGGGTCGCGCCCATCAGCAGCCAGTTCGCCGGGTGCGTCTGGATCACGTGCGCATAGAGCCGTTCGAGTTCGGCCGCGGATCCGAGCAGGCAGATGCCGAGCCCGATGACGGAGAGCCGCCTAGTCGTGTACGCCGCCAGGGTGTAGAGCAGAACGAGGATGGTCAGGTCGGGCGGGGCCGGCCGGAGATCGAAAATGACCTGGAGCGCGCCGACCGCGATCACGACGGCAAAGGCGCCGACCGGGTGACTGCGCCGGAAGACGAC
>DASWGE010000380.1:0-2840 GCA_036393895.1 Streptosporangiaceae bacterium
GCCTACCAGGGCTGGACCGCCATCGCGAACCTGATCGACTGGGTCTGCGAGCACTGGGACCAGCCCGACGAGGGCATCTGGGAAACCCGCGGCGGCCGCGAGAACTTCACCTACGGCCGGGTTCAGTGCTGGGTCGCCCTGGACCGGGCGATCCGGATCGCCGAGAACCGCGGCCGCCCCGCCGAGATCCACCGCTGGCGGGCCGCCCGCGACGCCATCTACACCCAGGTCATGACCCGCGGCTGGAACCCGGCCAGGAAAGCTTTCGTCCAGCACTACGACACCGACGTCCTCGACTCGGCCCTGCTGATGATGCCGCTGATGGGCTTCATCTCCCCGCTCGACCCGATGTGGCTGCAGACCCTGGACGCGATGGACCACGAACTGGTCTCTGACAGCCTGGTCTACCGGTACAACCCCAGCGCCTCCCCTGACGGCCTGCGCGGCAGCGAAGGCACGTTCTCGCTGTGCACGTTCTGGTACGTCGACGCCCTGGCCCGCTCCGGCCGGCTCGAAGACGCCGAGCTGGTCTTCGAGAAGATGCTGACCTATGCCAACCACCTCGGCCTGTACTCCGAGGAAATCGGCGTCACCGGCGAACAACTCGGCAACTTCCCCCAGGCCTTCAGTCACCTGTCCCTGATCAACGCAGCGATCAACCTTGACTACCAGCTCGACCACGGCGCCGGCGACGTCGAACCCGTCCTCGGGCGGACCGGTGGTGCCATACCGCCCACCCTTCCTGGCTGAGCTGTAAACCTGCCCGAGCAGCCAGGCTCCCGCCTGCGCCGAAGATGATCACGCGGTGTTGGTTCTTCTAGCAACCACAACCGCGTGATCACGAACAGTGTCGTGGCGCCCGTGGGCGCTGGAGGGCGCCGCCGGGTCCTCGGGCAGGACATAGTCCACCTCCGGCTTGACTGACGGCAGACCGTGGCGACTCCTGATCGGCCCGGCACGCGGACCACGGGCTGGTGAAGGAGACGTCATGGCCACCCTTCCAGCCCGCCCAGACCTCGGGCACCTGCGCCGCCAGGCCAGGGACTTGCTCCGTGCCGCGAGATCCGGCGACGGTGCTGCGGCTGGCCGGATCGCCGCTGTTTCTGACCGGACGACACTCGCCGCGGCACAGCTGGCAGTCGCCCATGAGTATGGTTCGCAAGCTCGGCGAGACTCAAGACCTCCGAATCGTCAGAAGGCTGCGGATAACAGAGGCCGATCTGGTCGAAGTCGACGTAGGCAGCCGTGATACCGGTGCGATAGACCTGCACGAAGATCTCGTAGCCCACGACGGACTTGCCGACGCCAGACGGTCCGCACAACCACAGGAACGGGATTCGGTTGCCGGCCACCGCGTGAGCGTATCTGCGGCCGCGGCGGCTGAGTCGACCAAGTTTCGCCCGGCAGCGCATGGATCTGCCGACCGCTGAGGCACTGCGGCCGATTGCATTACTGCCGGTCTTGCGACTCTGGTCGCGCCACGGCGGCCTGGGCTTCGGCGAGGCGCTTGATCGCCTGGAGCCGGACGTCCCACCGCGCCGCGACGTGCGCCATTGCCTGGGACGCCGCATCAAGACGGTCAGCGATCACGGAGTAGCGCACCTCGCGGCCCTGCTTGTGCCCTTCAACGAGCCCGGCCCGGGTCAGGACCGCCAGATGCTTGGCTACCGCCTGCCGCGTGAACGGCAGCTCGGCAGCCAGCATCGTGGGGGTCGCCTCGCCGTGGGCGATGATGAGGTCGAGCACCCGGCGGCGGGACGGCTCGGCGATCGCCTCCCACAGCAGCTCGTCCGCATCGTTCCCCGGCAGAGCACCGGGCCGCTGGTCAGCGTAGCCCTGAGACGTAGTCACGCAGGCTCGCCACATGTGCGTCCCAGCCCTTGCTGTGCCCATCGAAGTAGGCTGCCTTCTCGTCGGCCGACCGCTCCAGCCGGGTGAAGCCGCTTTCGGTAACACGCAGCCTGGTATTCGCGCCCTCTGCTTCGAGCTTGAACTCCACGCGCAGTGAGTTGCCATCCCGTGCCTTCTCGCCCTCTGGGTAGTCCCAGCGGAAGGCGAACTTGTGCGGCGGCTCGACTGTCTCGACTAGCAGGCGCACCGTCGCATGCTGGCTCGTTGCCCGGTCGGTGAAGCTCAGCACGCCTTCGCCGCCCGGCCGCACGTCAATCTCGGCTGTGTCACTGAACCAGTTGCTGATCTGGTCTGGCTCGGTCACCACACTCCAGACAGTCTGCATTGGCGCCTCGATCAGGATCTCGCGCTCGATCATGTCGGGGATCATTCTGCCTGCCTCCTCGCTGATGCGCAACCGATGGTTGCGTTTTGTCGACTGTAGCATCGTCAGATCGCGATGCGCAACCTACGGTTGCATATTCGCTTCGCCTGGCCGATGCCCGCCCCGACCGCCCTGATCCTGGCCGCCGGGCGCGACCGCGCAGTTCAGCCAGGGCCGACGACTGCCACGCCCGGCCATCGTTGCCCGGGTCGGTGGCGCGCCAGCCGTGCGCGCGACTCTTCCAGACTCACCCGGCGCGGGTTCCGGCGCCACACCCCGCCCATCAGGTCCGCCACGCCAAGCGGGGCGCAAATCTCGATGGCGTCGCCAGCACCCAGCCGAACGGCGACGGCTGTAGCGGTCTCGGGCCAGGTCCCGATCGCATCCTCGATCGAGATAAGCGGCGCGGGCGGATCGCCCCCGAATTTGTCGGCATACCACGTATGAACTGCCGCTTGGTTGCGCGCCTGCCAGGGCACCCCAGGACAGCGCGCGCCGAGCCGCCCGGTTACCAGGTCGTCGTAGGCGCGGCTCAGGTCGTTCGGATCAAAGAACGCAACATCGA
>DASWGE010000381.1:0-6384 GCA_036393895.1 Streptosporangiaceae bacterium
GGGCAGCACTACATGGGCCATCTCGGCGGTGTCGGTGCGGAACATGTCCTGCACCACGAGGTGCTCGAGCCCGCCGAGCAGCCTGCTTGCCCGCCCGGTGTCGGCCTCCGAACGCAGTGGGTTCTCGCCGATGATGTAGCACGCCGTGAGGTCGCCGTGCTCCATGGCCTCGAACATCAGCGACAGGTGCCAGCCTGCTTTCTGCGGCAGCGGCGCGCCGTAGACGGCCTCGAACTTGGCCCTGGCCGCCAGGTCGGTCTCGATGTCCTGGAACCCGGTCAGCTTGTTGGGGATGGCGCCCATGTCGCCGCCGCCCTGGACGTTGTTCTGCCCGCGCAGCGGGACTAGACCCGACCCGTAACGGCCGACGTGGCCGGTCAGGAGGGCCAGGTTGATCAGGGCGAACACGTTGTCGGCCGCGTTGTGGTGCTCGGTGATCCCGAGTGTCCAGCAGATCTGCGCCCGGTCGGCCCGCGCGTACTCGCGCGCCAGCTGGCCGATCAGGTCGGCGGGGACGCCCGTGTCCTGCTCGGCGCGCTCCAGCGTGTACGGCTGGACCGATGCCGCGTAGGCGTCGAAGCCGGTTGTCGCGCGGCGCACGAACTCGGAGTTCACCAGGCCGGCCTGGATGATCTCACGCGCAATGGCGTTCGCCAGAGAGATGTCCGATCCGACCTCGATGCCTAGCCAGGCATCGGCCCACTGCGCCGACGACGTACGCCGCGGGTCGACCACATACATCCTGGCGCCGCGCCTGATTCCGCGCAGGACGTGATGGAAGAAGATCGGGTGCGCGTCGCGCGCGTTGGAACCCCACAAGATGACGAGGTCGGTGTCTTCCGCCTCCTGATACGAGCAGGTACCGCCACCTGCCCCGAATACAGCCGCCAGACCGACGACGCTAGGAGCGTGTCAAGTTCGGTTGCAGCTGTCGATGTTGTTGCTGCCCATCACGGCCCGGCTGAACTTCTGGGCCATGTAATTCATCTCGTTTGTGGCCTTAGAGCAGCTAAACATTCCGAAGGACTTGGTCGCGTCCCGCCGCCTGGCGGCCGCGAAGCCGGCCGCCGCGCGTTCAAGCGCCTCATCCCAGGAAGCAGGCCGCAGCCGGCCATTGTCCCTGACAAGCGGCTCAGTCAACCGTACCTGCTTGCTCATCTAGCGAACCTTCCTGACAAACGCCCCGCAATAGGCCGAGCTTAGCTTGGCCCAGTCAAGCCGGTCTAGCTGGTAGCCAGGCGGCCGGCGGCACCCGGTCCAGCCTGCACAAATGCCCTCCGGACGGTGCAGCCGTGCTGGCAGCCTCAAGAATGTGAAGCGCGCCGTGGATGAGCCTCGGATTCGGCAGCCTCACTGCTCGGCAAGAATGGCCTCAAGCTCGGCGAGCGGGTTGCGCACGACCGGTCCCCGGGTCTCCACCACCGCCCGGCGGATCGTCCCGGCAAAGGCGAACGGCGCGGTGTAGCCATCGCCGATCGCAGGCCCCCACTCGTAGCCGCAGGTCAGTCCAGCCCCGACTCCATTGAATCCGGACGGCGTGAACCGCGGGATCTCCGCCCGCGCGATCCGACGGTCGTCACAGCTCAGCACGCCGGTGCCGCCGGGCCCATCATCCTTGGTGAAGACGTACTCGATGCGGTGCTCCCCGGGGCCGATTGTCTCGGCTGACTCGATCGTGTGCCGTTCCTTGCCGTACAGGTTGTGCACGTAGCGGACTTTGCCGTCGAGTATGTGCAGCGAGAAACCACCCAGCGCGGATCCCAGCGCCAGCAGGACGCCATCGGCCTGCCGGGGACCTGAGATGTCGACATCGACGATCAGCGCGTGCGACCGGTTCCTGACGTTGACCGCCACGGTCTCCGGCACCTGCGCGCCACCCTGGAAGTACCTGAACTGTTCCCTGGGCCGGCGACGGTCAGGCTTGGGATTAACAAGGGCCCACAGGACCCTGTTGTCCAGCGGCAGCACCTGGTTGCGGCGTGCTTCGTCCCACCACAGCTCGGTGAGCTCGCTCAGCAGTTCCGGGTGCAGCGCCGCGAGATCGGTCGTCTCCGACAGGTCATCCCGGACGTGGTAGAGCTCCCACACGTCTTCGTCGAACGGCGCGTTCGGGTCCTGGTCGTCGTAGAGCGGGCCAATGGGGTGGAACGTCACGGCCTTCCAGCCCTTGTGGTAAATGGCCCGGGAGCCGAACATCTCGGAGTACTGCGTCTCGTGCCGTTCTGGAGCCGCCTCGGTGCCCGCGCCCAGGAGGTAGGCGAAGCTCTGGCCGTCGATGGCGCTCTGCCTGATGCCATCGATCTCAGCTGGCAGGCCGATGCCGATGAGCTCGGTGATGGTCGGCAGGACGTCGATCGCGTGGGTGAATTGGAGCCTTGTGCCGGCCCGGTCGATGCTTCCGGCGTGCCAGGAGATGATGCACGGGTCGGCGATGCCGCCTTCGTGCACCTCCCGCTTCCACCGGCGGAAGGGCGTGTTGCCGGCCATCGTCCAGCCCCAGGGGTAATTATTGTGACTGAGCGGGCCGCCGATCTCTTCGATCCGCTCGTACATCTCCCCGGTGGA
The DNA here is from genome assembly GCA_036393895.1 of Streptosporangiaceae bacterium. GTDB lineage: Bacteria > Actinomycetota > Actinomycetes > Streptosporangiales > Streptosporangiaceae > Chersky-822. The sequence goes on from DASWGE010000381.1 coordinate 2,566, forward strand.
AGCCGGATCGAGGTTGACCATGCGGACGTCGTTGATCGAGCCGGTGGCGCCGCCCTCGGCGCTCGCCCCGTTATCGGAGACCACCACGACGATGGTGTTGTCGCGATCGCCGACCTCGGTGACGAAGTCGAGAACCCGGCCGATCTGCTCGTCGGTGTGCGACAGGAAGCCGGCGAAGCACTCCATGAACCTGGCGGCGACCTGCTTGTCCCGCTCATCGAGCGAGTCCCAGGCCGACACCCAGGCCGGCCGCGCCGACAGCTTGGTCGAGGCCGGAAGGAGTCCGGCGGACAGCTGGCGCTCGAACACGCGCTCCCGCCACGCGTCCCACCCGAGGTCGAACCTGCCGCGGTAGTGCTCACGCCACTTCGGCGGCGGCTGGTGCGGTGAGTGGCATGCGCCGGTCGCAAAGTACAGAAAGAATGGCTTATCGGCGTCGACTGCCCGCAGGTCGCCGAGGAACTCGATCGCCCGGTCGGCCAAGTCCTCGGTCAGGTGATAGCCGTCCTGCATCCGCGCGGGCGGCCGTACTGAGTGATTGTCGTGGTACAGGGCAGGAACGAACTGGTGCGTCTCCCCGCCGTGGAAGCCGTACCAGCGGTCAAATCCTCTGGCTAGAGGCCAGGTCGCGCGGGATCCGGCCATGTTGGTCTCGTCCTCGGGCGACAGGTGCCACTTTCCGATCGCGTAACTGGCGTAACCAGCCCCGCGCAGGATCTCCGACAGGTACCCGTTCTCTCTCGGCGGCTTCCCCCAGTAGCCCGGGTAACCGATGGCCAGGTCCGCGACCCGTCCCATCCCGCTGCGATGGTGGTTCCTGCCGGTCAGCAGGCACGCCCTGGTCGGTGAGCAGAGCGATGTGGTGTGGAAATTGGCGAGCCTGACTCCGTCGGCCGCGAGGCCGTCGAGCACGGGTGTCTCGATGTCGGAGCCATAACAGCCGAGCTGCGCGTAACCGACGTCATCCAGCACCACCAGGACCACATTGGGAGCTCCCGGTGGAGGTAGCGGCTCGGGAGGCCACCAGGGCTGTGAATCTCGCCAGTCCCGGCCGATGCGACCCCCGAATTCCTGTCCCAATTGCGCCGTCCTTTCCCCGCTATGCCCGCGGCGATACTCGGTAGCTTTGGATCTGTGGCGGACGAGATTGCGACACTAGAGTCAGGACGCAATCTTAAGAATGTAGCCCGCTACGTGCTCGGCGTCGGCCTGGGAGTCGTCGTGCTCGTCCTGCTGTTCGGGCGGCGCAGCGAGCTCGCGGCAGCGTGGCGGCAACTCGGCGACGTCGCGTCCGGGTGGGTGCTCGCGGCGGTAGCGGCCGAGGCCCTGTCACTGTGGTCCTTTGCCTACCTGCAGCGCTGGGTGCTGAGCCTGGCCGACGCGAGCATTCCGATGCGCGGCCTGTTCCTGCTTACGATGGCCAACGACGCCATCGCCAACACCGTTCCCGGCGAGCCCGCAGTCTCGAGCGCATACCGATACCGCTACTACCGCCGCCATGGCGCCAGCGGGGCGGGCGCTGGCTGGACCATCTTCACGATCCTGATCGCGCAGGCGATCGGCATGTCACTGCTGCTCTTGCTCGGCGTTCTTGTCGCGCTCGCCGTAAGCCCGAGCGGCCGGTACACGCGCGCCGCGGCGGTCGGGCTCGTCATCATCGCGACTGCGGGAGCGATGCTCGTTCGCCGGGATCTGCTTCTGCGGCTCGGTGAGGCAGCAATCCGGGTGACGCGCCGTTTCACCGGGCATCCGCGCGGCAGCATCGGCGACAGGACCGCCGCTACCCTCGCGCGCATGCGGGAGATCCCGCTTAGCCCGCGGTCGACCGTGGCGGTCGTTGCCATCGCTACCGCGGTGTGGGGCTGCGACTTCGGCTGCCTGCTCTGCGCTTTCGGTGCCGTGCATGCCGCGATTCCGTGGAATGGCGTGCTGCTGGCGTACGGCGTGGCCATGGTAGCGGGGATGCTGCCGATCGTGCCAGGCGGCATCGGCGTCGTGGAGGGCAGCCTCGCGGTGATCCTAGCCGCCTACGGCGCTGGCCGCGCGCAGGCTCTGTCGGTGGCGCTGGTCTTCCGCATCGTCAGCTTCTGGCTGGCTATAGCCGTGGGCTGGATCAGCGTGGCTGTGATCGCGCGCCAGGCGCCCCGACCGGGACAGCGGCACGAACCGCCGAAATGAGGCATCGTCAAGGAAGGTGGGGACGGTGCGCGGCGGAGGCCTGCGTCGCGGCATGGCCGCTGGTCTCAGCCAGCGTTGCGCCTTGAGGCAGCCTTGCTGCCGGACGCCGGTTTCCGTGCCGACTTAGCCGACGTAGATGACTTAGCCGTCCCGGAGGATTTCCCCTGACGACGGACGCGCATTTCCTCCACGCTAGCCCGCAGTGCCTCCATCAGGTCAGTGACGTTCGACTCTGCGGCTGGCTCGCCCTCCCTGATGATCTCCTCGCCCCGGCGCTTGCGCGCGATGAGATCGTCCACGCGCTTCCGGTAGGTGTCCCGGTAATTGCCTGGGTCCCACTTCGTTGTCACGGACTCGATCAGCTGACTCGCCATCGCCAGCTCGCGTTCGGAGAACTGCTCACCGGCCGGCAGGTTGTCGATCTCTTGACGCGGATCGCGGACCTCATCGGGAAAGTACATCGTCTGCAGCGCAAGGACGTCTTCCTGCGCCCTGATCGCGACTAGATACTGCTTGCCGTGCATTACGAACGTCGCGATTCCCGCCCTGCCGCTGTCTGCCATTGCGCGATGCAGCAGCGCGTAGGGCCTGGTTGCGCCCTCACCTTGAGGGCCCAGGTAGTACGCCCGCTGGTAGTAGATCGGGTCGATCTCTGTGATGTCTACGAAGTCGGTAATGTCGATTGTCCGTGATCGGCCCGGCTCAACCGCTTCAAGTTCCTCATCGGTGATCAGGACGTAGTCGCCCTTGGCCACCTTGTGACCTCGGACGATATCGGGCAGGTTGACCTCATGGCCGGTTCGCTCGTTGACCCGCTTGTAGCGGATCCGGTCAGATGTCCCGGCCTCGAACTGATTGAAGTGGATCGTTTTGTCCTCGGTCGCGCTGTACAAGGCGACAGGCACGTTGACCAGGCCAAAGGCCACGGAGCCTGTCCAGATAGCCCGCGCCATCGCACCTCCCAGATCCTTATGTGCGTGCTACCCACCGGGCGGGCGGTAATCCCGCACCGCAGCGCCGAAGTCCGTGCCGCCCGGGTCCGTGACGCAGGAAGGATTTCAGCACGGTCGGTACTTCGTCCGCTCGGCATGAACGTGCTCATTAGTCCATTGGGCTGAGCCAACCACGGCGTGTCAGACTTTTGCGGTGAACGCGAATCATGGACGGAGTACAGGGCGTGGACGGGGCTGAGGCTCCGCTGGTGCCTAGCGAGATGCGGGTGTCGGATCAGGACCGCGACAGCGCCGTGGAGCAGTTGAGCGAGCATGCCGCTGCCGGCCGCCTGACGCTTGATGAGCTGGAGGAACGCGTGAGTGTGGCGCTGGCCGCCAGGACGCGCGGCGAGCTGGGGGCTTTGACGCGGGATCTGCCCGGGAACGCCGGACGGCCCGTCGAGCGCCGGAAGGCCGTTCGCTGGATGATCGCCGTCATGGGCGGGTCGCACCGCCGCGGGAGGTACCGGCTGAATCGCGCTGTGAACGTCATCGCCGTCATGGGCGGGGACGAGATCGACTTGCGAGACGCCGAACTCGACGGTAGCCAGGTCACCTTGACCGTCATCTCAATCATGGGTGGCGCCAACATCTACGTCCCTGACACTGTCGAGGTCGAGGTCAGCGGATTCTCGCTGATGGGCGGCGA
>DASWGE010000382.1:0-4116 GCA_036393895.1 Streptosporangiaceae bacterium
TACCGCGCTGGCCTTGTCGATGACGATGACCTGAGCGACCGGACGCCGGGCGACTATTTCGCGCGCGACGGCGAGTCCGACGATCCCGGCGCCGACCACGGCGACGTCATAGCGGTCTGGTCGCATCAGGACATCCTCCTATTGGCCCGCTGTGGTTCGTCGGGCCGATCGGTCGCCTAAGCCTGGCAGCGTCAGCTCGCCGCGTGACCGGCGGCCAGGGCAGAGAGCAGCTCGTAGCCGACGTGCGCGGCTGCGATCCCGGTGATCTGCGCATGGTCGTAGCTCGGCGCGACCTCGACGATATCGGCGCCGATCAGGTTGAGGTGGGCGAACGACCGCAGCACGCCGAGCAGTTCCCGGCTGGTCAGGCCGCCTGCTTCTGGAGTGCCGGTTCCCGGCGCGTGGGCTGGGTCGAGCACGTCGATGTCCACCGACACGTACGCAGGCCGGTCACCGACCCGGCCGGCGATGCGCTGTATCATCCCGGCGACGCCGAGGTCGTCCGCTTCGGGAGCCGAGATGACGCTGAATCCGAGCCCGGAGTCCTGGCCGAGATCGGCATCAGAGAACAGCGGGCCGCGGATGCCGACATGGATGCAGCCCGAGCGGTCGAGCAACCCCTCTTCTGACGCGCGCCGGAACGGCGTACCGTGCGTGTACGAGGCGCCGAAATACGTGTCCCACGTATCCAGGTGGGCGTCGAAGTGAACTACGGCGACCGGGCCGTGCGCCGCCGCGAAGGCGCGCAGCAGCGGCAGCGCGATCGTGTGGTCACCGCCCAGGGTCAGCAGGTGCGGTACCCGCTCGAGCAGGCCCCGGGCTCCGCGCTCGATCTCGGAGATCGCCTGATCGATGCTGAACGGGTTGACCGCGACGTCGCCGGCATCGACGACCTGCAAGCTGGCGAACGGTGACAGGTCGAGTGCCGGGTTATAGGGCCGGAGCAGCCGGGAGGACTCCCTGACGTGCGACGGGCCGAACCTCGCGCCCGGCCGGTAGGTCACGCCGCTGTCGAACGGCACGCCGACCACGGCTGCGTCCGCCCTGGCGACCTCGTCGATCCTAGGCAACCTGGCGAACGTGGCCGGCCCCGCGTACCGCGGCACTTTCATCGCGTCTACCTGGCCGACGTTGCCGCCCTGACTGATCCGCGGAACAGGCTCGGTCATGCCTCCGCCGCGGCATCGATCGCGGCCAGCTCGCGGTCGCTCGCCTCGATCGCCGCCTGCTCGGTCGCCCTGTCGAGCGACCGGCACAACAGCAGATAGAGCAGGCCGGAGACAATCAGGCCTACAGCCCAGGAATAGTCGACCATGTTGGTCAGGTGCGCAGGCACGGGCCCGGTGTAGGAGAAGCTGCCGATCGGATAGATCACCATGAACGGGATCTCGGCCAGGAAGCCGGCTGCGTACGCGGTCAGGCCGCGCCAGCCCCATCGGTGGTAGACGCCGTCCAGCCGGAAGATGTCCGTGATGGCATAGTGCCCGTGCCGCACGAAGAAGTAGTCGACGAGGTTGAGCGCCGTCCAGGGGACCAGCAGGTAGAGCATCAGGGTCAGGGAGTCCAGAACAGCGGTCACCGCGCTCGCTGAGCTCCAGGCGAGGCCGAGCAGGTACCAGATCAGGGCCAGAGCCACGATCGTGGCCGCTCGCCATAGCCTGCTGCTCTTGATCTTCTTGAACGAGTCGATCCCGGTCAGCACGCTGAGCATGCCGCCGTACGCGTTCATCCCCATCGTGGCCATCAGCGCTGTCGCAGACAGGATCGCGGTCACCGAGCCGAGCGGCGCCGCGACGTTGTCGCCGACCTTCTGTAGCCCGACCAGGCCGTCGTTGACGCCGAGCCGCGTGGCCAGCCATGCGCCCAAGGCGATCAGCCAGACGGCCGACCCCGAAGCGCCGAAGAACACGGCGAAGATGATGCCTGCTGGCTTCGTCGCCTTCGGCATGTAGCGCGAGTAGTCGGACACGTACGGCGCGTACGTGATGTTGTAAGCCGCGGCGACGGTGAACTGCGCCATGAACGCGGCGAAGACGAAGCCGCCAGGGTGCTTCGGGGCGACACCGCCCGCGTGGCCAACCAAGATCGCTACCGAGATGATGGCGTAGCACGGGAAGGAGATCACGAGCAGGAACCGGAAGACGCGGTGCACCCAGTCGTAGCCGAAGATCGCGAGCAGGGCGGCGATCACGGCCGTGGCACCGGCAACGAGGCCGGCGCTCCAGCCGAAGGTGCTGTGCAGGCCGTTACTCATGATCACCTGGTCGGCCACGTTGAAGGCCATATAGGTGAAGAGCACGGCGAACAGCGCCACAACCACGCCCCGGTAGCCCATCTGAGCCCGCGTCTGGATCATCTGCGGTAGCCCGAACACCGGCCCCTGGGTTGCGTGAAAGGCCATGAAAAGAGTGCCGAATGCGATCCCGAGGAAGCCAGCCAGGATCGACCAGCCCAGCGACAAGCCAAGCCCCGGGCCTACGAAGCCAATCGGGATCGTGAAGAACTGGAAGTTGCCGAGGAACCACAGCATCGCTTGCTGCCAGGTCTTGCCGTGCCGTTCGCGGTCGGGGATCCAGTCGATGGAGTGCACTTCGATCTGGCTGAGCAGCGCGCCCTCGATCTCCTCGATCGGGGGCTCCGTCCGGGCGCCTGTCGCCATTTCGCCTCCTGTTACGGGATTGCCGGGACGTACCCGCTGAAGCTAATCCTGACTGTGACGGGAAGTTTCATAGATGTCAACACTTGTTTCCTGACCCGGCTCTGGTATCCCATAGAAGTGCAGCGACGTCTGACGCCGGGAGAGGGAGGGCTGCAGCAACGTGCCTGATGAGAGTGCCTCGCCGGCCTCCCCGCGCATCGGCGCGCAGTTGCGCGCGGCGAGGCAGGCGGCCCGCAAGAGCATGGCCGAGGTGGCCGAGCAAAGCGGCCTGACCAAGGGCTTCCTGTCCAAGCTAGAGCGCGACCTGACGAACATTTCGGTGGCCTCGCTGATCAGGCTGTGCGATGCCCTGGGCATCTCCGTCGGCTCGCTATTCCAGGCGGCCAAGGGCGAGTTCGTCAGGAAGGGCGAGTACCCGCCCATCAACTTCGGCGGCCAGGGTGTCAGGGAGTACCTGCTCACGCCGGCGGGCGAGAAGCGCGTCCAGGCGATCCTGAGCGACATCGAGCCAGGCGGCGGCAGCGGCGACGAGCCTTACTCGCTTCCGACCGATGTCGAGTTCGCTTTTGTCCTGGCCGGCCAGCTGCGGATCGTCGTGGCTGGCGAGCACCTGACCCTCGACGCCGGCGACGCGTTCACGTTCGGTTCGAGCATCAAGCACACGTTCCACGTCCTGCCGTCGGCCGGCCCGGCACAGGTGCTGTGGGTGTTCTCGCCCGCGTTGCCAGACGACGGCCTCGACGTCGAGCAGCTGGCGCGGGAGCAGGCGAAGGCGCGGACTCCGCGTTCACCGGGGGCACGGGCCGGCAGAACCCGATGAGGCTGATCGTCGTGGGTGCGGGCGTGGTGGGCGCTGCCTGTGCTTATGAGGCCAGCGGCCTGGGCGCCGAGGTGGTGCTCGTCGACGCGGAGATGCCTGGCCAGGCCACGGCCGCGGGCGCGGGGATCATCTGCCCGTGGACGTCGCACGCGGATGACGAAGCCTGGTACGCGTTCGCGTGCGCTGCTGCCCGCCGGTACCCGGCACTGGTGGCCGAGCTCGCGGACAGCGGCGCGGATGACGTGTCTTACCGGCAGGTCGGCGCCCTGATCATCGCGCGTGACGAGGATGAGGCCGGCCGGGACTGCCGGCTGATGCGCGACCGGCAGGCGGCCACCCCGGAGATCGGCGAGGTCAGGGCAGTGTCGGCGGCGGAGGCGCTGGCGCTGTTCCCGCCGCTGCGACCGGGGTCGGTGGGAGTCTGGATCGGCGGGGCGGGCCGCGTCGACGGCCGGCGATTGCGAGAGAACCTCGTCCGGGCCGCGCGCGGCAGGGGAGTGGCTTTGGTCGCCGGCCGGGCCAGGCTCGCGTGCAAGGCCGCCCGAGTGGTCGGGGTCGAGATCGACGGCCAGCTCATGGAGGCTGACGCGGTGATCGCAGCCGCCGGAGCCTGGACGACGTCCTTTCTTGATCCTGC
>DASWGE010000383.1:0-9162 GCA_036393895.1 Streptosporangiaceae bacterium
GAACGCGCGGGCGATGGTGATCAGCTGCCGCTCCCCCATGCTGAGATTCGAGCCGTCTTCATCAAGGACCGTTTCATACCCATCAGGAAGCTTTTGAACAAATCGATCGACGTAGGTCGCCCTAGCCGCCTCGATGATCTGGTCGCGGGTCGCCGATTCCAATCCGTAGGCGATGTTCTCGGCGATGGTGCCCCCGAAGAGCCAGGCATCCTGCAGGACCATGCCGGTCAGCGATCGCAGTTCCTGCCTGGTCATGTCGGCGATATTGACTCCATCCAGCGTGATCGCCCCGTCGCTGACCTCGTAGAACCGCATCAGCAAGTTCACCAGGGTGGTCTTCCCTGCTCCGGTCGGGCCGACGATCGCTACGGTCTGGCCAGGTTCGACGGCGAGCGAGAGGTGCTCGATCAGCGGGGCGTCAGGGAAGTAATTGAACGAGACGTCCTCGAACCGCACGCTGCCGCGCACGGACCCGGGACGGGCGGGAGCGGCCTTGTCCGGCTCCTGCTCGTCGGCGTCGAGGAGGGCGAAGACGCGCTCAGCCGACGCAACGCCGGACTGGAGCAGGTTGGCCATGCTGGCGACCTGGGTCAGCGGCTGGCTGAATTGCCGCGAGTACTGGATAAACGCCTGTACGTCGCCCAGCGACAGCGCGCCGGTGGCGACCCGCAGCGCGCCGACGACAGCGACGAGTACGTAGTTCAGGTTTCCGAGGAACATCATCGCGGGCTGGATCGTCCCCGAGATGAATTGCGCGCGGAAGCTGGACTGGAACAGCCGCTCGTTCTGCTCGGTGAAGACGGCCATCGATTCTTCAGTCCGGCCGAACGCCTTTACCAGCGAGTGCCCGGTGAAGTTCTCCTCGATGTGCGCGTTCAGCTTGCCGGTCGTGGACCATTGTCGGACGAACTGCGGCTGCGCGCGCTTGCCGATCCTGGCCACCAGGAAAATCGATGCCGGGACGGTCACCAGCGCGATCAGCGCCAGCAGCCAGGAGATCCAGATCATCACGGCGAGCACGCCAACGATCGTGAGCAGCGACGTGACGACCTGGCTGAGCGTCTGCTGCAACGACTGGGCGAGGTTGTCGATGTCGTTGGTCACGCGGCTGAGAATCTCGCCTCGCGGTTGCCGGTCAAAGTAGCTCAGCGGGAGCCTGGACAGCTTGTCCTGGACTTGCTCGCGCATGGTGAAGATGGCCCGCTGCACGATCGTCGCCACCAAGCGGCCCTGGAAGACGCCGCAGACCGCGGCCCCGGCGTAGATCAGGGCGACGATCGCCAGCGTCCTGCCGACCTGGCCGAAGTCGATGCCGTGGCCGGGCGTCAGGTGCATCGCGCCGAACAGCCTGGCCTGGGTCGTGTGGCCGGTCGCGCGCAGCCTGGCTACGAATTCGCTCTGGGTGACCCCAGCCGGGAGCTTGCCGCTGATGTAGCCCGTGAAGATCAGGTTGGTGACGTTGCCGAGCACCTTGGGTCCCAGGACCGACAGCGCGACGCTGAGCACGCCGAGCATGATTCCGGCCACGATCCGCGACCGCTGCGGCGCCAGCATCCGCAGCAGCCGCCTGCTTGACGTCCCGAAGTTCAGCGCCTTCTCGGTCGACATACCGCCCATGAACCTGGCCGGGCCAGCGTTGAACCCGGGGGCTGGTCCCGGGCCGCGGCGCGGAGTGGGCCGCTCCCCCGGCCCCAGCTGGACGTCCGCGCTGGCTGGCTTGACGTCGGAGGTCATGCGCTGTCTCCCGCTCGCCTCCGGGGCGCCGTCGGGCGCCGCCTTCCCTCGTCGCTCATGCCGCCTCCTGCTCGGTGAGCTGGGAGAGCACGATCTCCCTGTAGGTCTGGTCGGAGGCCATCAGCTCGTCATGGGTGCCGGATGCCACGATGCGGCCGGCATCCATCACGATGATCTTGTCGGCGTTCCTGATGGTGGCGACCCGCTGGGCCACGATCAGCACGGTCGCCGCTGATGTTTCGCGCGCCAGGGCCGCGCGCAGCGCGGCGTCGGTCGCGTAGTCCAGGGCGGAGAACGAGTCGTCGAACAAGTAGATGGCCGGCTGATGCACCACGGCCCTGGCGATCGCCAGCCGCTGCCGCTGCCCGCCAGACACATTGGTTCCGCCCTGGGCGATCCCGGCGTCCAGCCCGCCTTTCATCTGGGCGACGAAGTCCCTCGCCTGGGCGATCTCTAGCGCTCGCCACAGCTCAGGGTCGGTGGCGTCTGGCCGGCCATACCGCAGGTTCGATGCCACGGTGCCGGAGAAGAGGTACGGCCGCTGCGGCACCAGCCCGATTAGGCCGGAAAGCACAGCTGGGTCCAAGTCGCGGACGTCCACACCATCGATGACCACGGCGCCGCCGGTAGCGTCGAAGAGCCTTGGGACCAGGTTAACGACCGTGGTCTTGCCGCTGCCCGTGCCGCCGATGATCGCGGTCACCTGCCCAGGCTCGGCGACCAGGCTTACCTCATGCAGCACGGGCTGCGCAGCTCCGGGGTACTTGAACTCCACGTCGCGGAGCTCAAGCCGGCCCCTGGCCGTGCCGATGCTGACCGGGCTGGCCGGCGGCCGCACGTCAGGTTCGGTGTCGAGCGCCTCGACGATGCGCTCAGCGCAGACCTCGGCCCGCGGGACCATGACGAACATGAACGTCGCCATCATCACCGACATGAGGATCTGCAGGAGATAGGTCAGGAACGCCGTAAGCGCGCCGACCGGCATCCTCCCGCTGGCGACCAGATGCCCGCCGAACCACAGCACGGCGATGCTGGAGAAGTTGAGCACCAGCATGACCGCGGGGAACATCAGCGCCAGCAGCCTGCCCGTGCCGAGCGAGACGCTGAACAACGCGGTGCTCGCCACCGCGAACCTGTCGCGCTCCCGGCCCTCCCTCACGAAGGCCCTGATCACCCGCACGCCGCTGATCTGCTCGCGCAGCACCCGAGCGATCTCGTCGATGCGCTCCTGCATCTGGCGGAACAAGGGCCGCATCCGGGAGATGATCGCGGTCACGATGATGCCCAGTGCTGGCACTGCGACCAGCAGCAGCGCGGACAGCCGCACGTCCTGCCGCAGCGCCAGGATGATGCCGCCGACACACATGATCGGGGCGGACACCATCAGCGTGAAGGTCATCAGCGCCAGCATCTGCACCTGCTGGACGTCGTTGGTAGTCCGGGTGATGAGGGACGGCGCCCCGAAATGGCCGACCTCTCGCGCGGAGAAATCCTGAACTTGCCTGAAGACAGCGAGCCGCATGTCACGGCCGACGGCCATCGCGGTGTGCGCGCCGAAGTACACGGCGCCAACCGAGCAAACGATCTGCACGAACGCCACCGCGAGCATGAACGCGCCCGTCCGCAGTATGTAATGCATGTCGCCGGTGATCACGCCCTTGTCGATGATGTCGGCGTTCAGCGTCGGCAGAAACAGCGTCGCCAGGGTCGCCGCGAGCTGGAGTACCACGACAAGCGACAGCTCCCCGCGGTACGGACGGAGATACTCGCGGAGCAGTCGGATCAGCACGGTTACTCGCTCTGGCTCGGGGGTTTGCGGGGTCGTCGATGCGGTCGCGTCCCGCTGACCGGACCGCGGCCGCCGCCTGGCCGGCTCGTCGCCGGTGCCAGAATCGGCTTACTCGGCTGCCGCTGGCAAGCGAATTCGCTGTCAGCGATGCCAGCAGCCAACGGGTACCTGAGCTCTCCGAGTGCCTGGCGGATCAGCGGGAGAAGCGCGACCGGCGGGTCGGAGCGGAGCCACCGCGCGTGCGCCACCTGGATCGCGGCGGCGACGGCGCCGGCCATGACGGCGGGGAACATGTCCGTCTCCAGGTCGGTGCCGATCCGGTCGGCGATGGCCTGGGCCAGGGTCTGCTGCGCCGCGTACTGTGCCCGCAGGTACTCCCCTTGCAGGGCAGGCGATCTAATCACGAGGCGCACGCCGTCGAGCCATTCCCGGTCGGGAACATCGGCGGCCCGTGCGTAGGGCTCGAGGACGGCGTTGCCGATCGCATCCATCAGCGGTTCGCCGCGCGGCCGGCCGCGCAGCGCGGCTCCCATCAGCCGGCTGCGCTCCATGGCAAGCGCGCAGATCGCCTCGTACTTGCTGCCGAAGTAGTTGTTGAACGTGCGGGCGGAGACGCCTGCGGCCGCGGCGATGTCCTCTACCAGCACGTTCTCCAGGCCGCGCTGCACAGCCAGTCGCATGGCGGCGATCCCGAGCGCCCTGCGGGTGGCCGCCTTCTTGCGCTCGCGCAGCCCTTCCGGCGCGCAGCGCTCTGTGAGGCCATGTTCACCTGTTGGCACGCCGACTATAGTAGAGCGAAAACTTCGTGGCGCGCAAATTTGGTGAAGCTCTCAGATTGCGTGTCACGCAAGATGCGCCGTGGCCCCATACCCCGGCCGCGCGAGCGCACGCCGATGTCGCATTTTCGCTAGACTCGGGCATGGTCTGGCGCCGATGCTTGCGTTATGCATGAGGACACAGAGCGCTGCATCAGGGCGGTGCAGTCAAAGGACGCGCGGTTCGACGGCTGGTTCTTCACGGCCGTGCTGACCACGGGGATCTACTGCCGGCCGAGCTGCCCGGTGGTACCTCCCAAGCCGCAGAACATGCGGTTCTTCCCCAGTGCCGCGGCCGCGCAGCAGGCCGGCTTCCGGGCCTGCAAGCGATGCAGGCCCGACGCGAGTCCCGGATCGCCAGAGTGGAACGAGCGGGCCGACCTGGTCGCCAGGGCGATGCGGTTCATCTCCGACGGCGTGGTCGACCGCGCTGGCGTCGCGGGCCTGGCGGCGCAGCTCGGCTACAGCGTTCGGCAAGTCGAGCGGCAGCTGCTGGCCGAGCTCGGGGCAGGCCCGCTGGCGCTGGCCCGTGCGCAGCGGGCGCAGACGGCCCGGCTCCTGATCGAGACGACGACGCTGCCAATGGGCGATGTCGCTTTCGCCGCCGGCTTCCCGACCATCAGGACCTTCAACGACACGGTCCTCGGAGTCTTCGCCCTGCCGCCGACGGAGCTCCGCCGCCGCGCCGCGGCTGGCAGGCAGAGCGCCGTCAGGCAGGTGGCTGGCAAGCCCTCGGGCTCATCCCTCGCATCGATCTCGCTCAGGCTGCCGTTTCGCCAGCCGATGTACCCGGACAACCTGTTCGGTCACCTAGCGGCGACCGCGATACCAGGTGTCGAGGAGTGGCGTGACGGTGCCTACCGCCGTACGCTCCGGCTGCCGAACGGCCCCGGCGTGGTATCGCTGCGCCCTGGTCCTGAGTACATCGCCTGCCAGCTGGCGCTGACCGACCTGCGCGACCTCGCCATGGCGATCAGCCGCTGCCGCCGCCTGCTCGACCTGGACGCCGACCCGGTCGCGATCGGCGAGCAGCTGCGCCAGGACCCAGAGCTCGCGCCGCTGATCAACAAGGCACCCGGCCGCCGCGTGCCGCGTACGGTCGAGGCGGCCGAGCTCGCGGCGCGTGCGGTGATCGGCCAGCAGGTCTCCACCGCCGCCGCCAGGACGCACGGAGCGCGCCTCGCGGAGCGCTACGGCGAGCCAGTCGGCGATCCCGCCGGCGGTCTGACCAGGCTCTTCCCTGACATGGCCATGCTCGCAGACACCGACATGGCCGCACTGGCCATGCCCGCGACCCGCCGCCAGAGTGTCGCCGCGCTGGCCCGCGCCGTCGCCTCGGGATCGCTCGACCTCGGCACCGGGGCGGACTGGAATCTGGCCAGAAGCGTCCTCGCGACAGTGCCAGGCGTCGGGCCGTGGACGATCGAGATCGTCGCCATGCGCGGCCTCGGTGATCCAGACGCTTTCCCCCCGACCGACCTTGGCGTCAGGCAGGCCGCCGCAGCGCTCGGGCTGCCCGCCTCGCCCGCGGCCCTGACCAGGCGCGCGGAGCGATGGCGGCCATGGCGCGCGTACGCGGTCCAGTACCTGTGGGCCACCTCCGGTCACGCCATCAACCGGCTCCCGGCGGCCTGAGCACCGGCCAGGACCCAGCGAGAAAGGAACACCGATGACGTTGCGCACAGCCGCTGGACAGCGGTCGCACGCCGTGATCAACAGCCCGATCGGGCCGCTGACCCTGATCGCGCAGGATGGAAGGCTGGCAGGCGTGCACATGGAGATCACGCGCTACGAGCCGGACCTCGGCGCGCTCGGGGCTGCGGTCGCCAGCGAGTCTTATCCGGTGCTCGCCGCCGCGGCCAGCCAGCTGGATGCCTATTTTCGCGGCGAGCTGACCAGCTTCGACCTGCCGCTCGCCCTCGAGGGCACGCAGTTCCAGCGTTGCGTGTGGGCGGCGCTGCAGTCGATCCCGTACGGCCAGACCATCTCCTACGGCGAGCTGGCCAGAAGGATCGGCCAGCCGTCGGCCTCCCGCGCAGTCGGCCTGGCAAACGGCAGGAACCCGGTCGCGATCGTGGTCCCCTGCCATCGGGTGATCGGCGCCGACGGCAGCCTGACTGGCTACGGCGGCGGGATGGACCGCAAGCGGTTCCTGCTCGCGCTCGAGCAGCGGGCGAGTGGCCAGACGCTCATCTGATTGGCGATCGGTGCCCGTGATCGGCGGCCAGCCGCTGCCGCTGAACTCACGATGACTCGCGTGCCGGACATAGTTGACTTGCGACTGTTTAGGTTTCTTTTGGGGCCGTCGCGCGTTACCTTGGCTACTACGGATAGTGATCTCTGACGTAAGAGCGCGAAATGCCTCTGGCTGGAAGCCTGGCGGCAGTATGGAATTGGGCATTCAAGGTAATACCGGCGAGGAGTTTAATGCCTTTGTCGGCCGCGAACATGAGCTGAGCGAGATTTGCCGGATCGCAAGCGACGTGCGCGCACTGACGTTGTGCGGTGCTGGCGGCATCGGCAAGACACGGCTGGCGATCCATGCCGCAGCCAGGCTGGCGCCTGGCTTCGCTGACGGAGCGTGGTTCGTCGAGCTGGCTGACTTGCAGCAGCCTGACCTGGTCGCCTCGAGGATCGCGTCGGTCATCGGCGTGGTCGAGGAGCCTGGCCGCCCCATTCTCGCGACGCTCGCCGACGCGCTTAGGCCGCGCCGGGTGCTGATAGTGCTGGACAACTGCGAGCATCTGATCGATGCGTGCGCCCGGACCTGCCAGCGCATGCTGGCTAGCTCGCCTGGCCTGAAGGTCATCGCGACAAGCAGGGAGCCGCTGCGGGTGGCCGCCGAAACGGTCTGGCAGGTCCCGCCGATGGCGATGCCCGCGCCGCAGGGCGCGCCTGACGACACGGCGGAGCTGATGCGATCCGACGCGCTCCGGCTGTTCGCCGATCGTGCGGCCGCGGTGCAGCCCGGGTTCGCGCTGAGGCTTGCCAACGTGGCCACGGTGGCCGCGATCTGCCGTGCAGTCGACGGGCTGCCGCTGGGAATTGAGCTGGCGGCAGCGTGGGTCAGGATGCTGACCGTCGAGCAGATCGCCGCTCGTCTGGCCGACCGGTTCATGCTCCTCAGCTCCGCCGAGCGGATGGCGCTGCCCAGGCACAGGACCCTGCGTGCGGCGATCGACTGGAGCCATGACCTGCTTCCGCCGGCGGAGAAGGTGCTGCTGCGCCGGCTTTCCGTCTTCGCAAGCTGGCCCCTGGAGATGGCTGAAAATGTCTGCGCAGGCTCGCAGCCTGGTGAGGAGCTGGCCGGCGGCGACATTCTGAACCTGCTCACCGGGCTGGCGGACAGGTCGTTCGTGATCGCCGAGCCTGATGCTGACGGCCGGATCAGGTACCGGATGCTCGAGACGATCCGCGCCTACGCGGCGGCGCGGCTCGACGAGGCAGGAGAGACGCAGCGGCAGCGCGCGAGGTTCCGCGACTACGCAGTGGGCGAGATGGAACACGCAGCGCTGATCGGCATGGCTATCTTGCCTGCGACGTGGCCGGAGCGGGTGGAGACCTTCCGGCGGTTCGATGCGGAAACCGCCAACATGCGGCAGATTCTGACCTGGTGCCTGGACGTGGGCGACGTGGAATCCGGGTTGCGGATGTGCTCGGCGATGCGGCCGGTCTGGATCGTCCAGGGCTCATTCGCCGAGGGGGCGGCCTGGATGGACGCGTTCCTTGACCGGCATCACGCTGCCCTTCCTGGCGGGGTGCTGGGGCCGGCCCTCGTCGGCCGGGCCCAGCTTGCGCTGGCTAGTGACCCGGCCGACGCTAGTCAGCGAGCGAAGGCCGGGCTTGAGCTCTGCCGCGGCCCTGGCCTGGAGTTCTGGGCGGCGTCGGCGCTGAACCTGCTCGCCGAGGCCGCGCTGCACGCGGGCCAGGGGGACGAGGCCGAGTTGAGGGCCTGCGAGGCGCTGGCGGTAGCCAGCGGCTCGGGCGACGAGTTCAACGTCGGCTATGCCACGGGCACCCGGGCGGCGGCTGCCGCCTCCCGCGGTGACCTGGCCGAGGCGCTTCGGCTCGGCGAGGCGGCGCTCGCCATCGCCAGGGACATCGACCACCAGTGGGCGGCCGCGAGGACGCTGCTCGGCCTCGGTGACCTCGCCAGGCTGACCGGTAACCCGGCAAAGGCTCGGCAGCGCTACCTCGAGGCGCTCGCGATCGCACGCGAGGTCAATGCCAGGCCGGAGATGGCTCGCTGCCTAGCGGGCCTTGGCCGGATAGAGACCGGCCAGGACGAACTCGAGCTCGCCGCGCAGCATCTCGCGGAGAGCATCGATCTGAGCCGGTCTACCGGCAGCAGGATCGGCGTGATCAGGAGCCTGGACTCGTTCGCGGCGCTCGCGATCGCGCAAGGCAGCCCGGAAGTGGCGGTGCGGCTAGCCGCAGCGGCCGCCGCCTTGCGTAGCGAGGCGAACATGCCGGGGAGTCCGGTCAGCCGGACCGAGCGGCTGCTGGCCTCGGCCGGGCTCACCGAGACGGCGACCAGGGAGCTCTGGACAGCCGGATCGGAACTCAGCAGCGATGCTGCGGTTGATCTTGCCCTCACGGTGCCCGGCATGCTGATCACCAGGAAACCGGAGCTGACCGGACGGGAGCTCGAGATCGCTGCCCTGATCGCCAGGGGCCTGTCCAACAAGGCCATCGCCGACGAGCTCGGCATCAGCTCGGCAACGGTTGCGCGCCACATCGCCAACATCATGGCCAAGCTCGGGTTCACGTCCCGGCTCCAGATCGCGGCCCGGGTGACCGAGCACGGTCACTGATCGTGGAACA
>DASWGE010000384.1:0-11152 GCA_036393895.1 Streptosporangiaceae bacterium
AGGCCCACGTGGTTGGCGTGTGTCAGCATCTTCTCAAAGATGTACCGGCCCTCGGCGAGGCGGCCGGCCCGGGTCAGTGCTTCCACGTACCAGAACGAGCACATGTTAAATGTGCCTTCGCTGCCCTGCAGTCCGTCCACGCCGCCGAGCTCGTAGCGGCGGACCAGGCTGTCGTTAGCCAGCTCCTCGCCGATCCGCTCCAAGGTGGCCAGGAACCGCGGGTCGCTCGGACCGGCGAACTTGACCAATGGCATCACCAGCAACGACGCGTCCAACATCTTGCCGCCGAGGTCTTGCACATAAGCCCGGCGGTCCGGGTTCCAGCCGTCCCGCTGCACGGTCAGATAGGAGGAATTGGCCATGTCCTGCCAGTGGGCTATGGGGGCGGGCAGGCCGCGCTGGCGGGCGATCCGTATCGCCCGCTCGAACGCCACCCACGTCATCAGGGCCGAGTACGTCCACCGGCGCCGACCGCCACGGCTCTCCCAAATCCCCTCGTCCGGCAGCTGCCAGTGCGTCTCCAGCCAGTCCAGTTGCTGGCCCAACGCCTCCCAGAGGTCGTATCCGATCGAGCGGCCGTACTTGTTGTACAGGTACACCGAGTCCATCAGCGCGCCGTAAATGTCCAGCTGCAGCTGACCAGCCGCCAAGTTGCCCACCCGGACCGGCCGTGAACCCAGGTAGCCATCGAGATGGTCCAGCACGAATTCGGGCACCTCCGGATTGCCGTCAATCGCGTACAGCACCTGCAATCCCCGGTCGGCATCCGTGTCCCGCAAGCGCGCCTCCAGCCACGTCATGAAGCCAGCCGCCTCGTCGGTGAAGCCGAGCCGCATCAGCCCGTACAAGGTGAACGCCGCATCTCGGATCCAGGTATACCGGTAATCCCAATTCCGGGCGCCGCCAACAGATTCCGGCAACGACGTGGTCGGCGCCGCGACCAGCGCGCCGGTTGGCTGGTAAGTCAGCAGCTTGAGAACGAGCGCCGACCGCTCCACCACGTCCCGGTACCGACCCTGGTACCGCGAGTGGCGCAGCCACCTGCGCCAGTAAGTGACCGTGTAGTCCAGCAGCCGTTCGGCCTCCTCCTCACCTGGCGGCTGCGGGCGGCCGCTCCACTCCAGCAGGAGATCCAGGCCCTCCCCTGGTCCGAGCGTAAGCTCCGCGCTCGCGGCCGGCCCGGCCACAGAGAAGCGCTGGCCGGCCCGTAGCACAAGTTCGGCATGGGCCCCAGGGCAGGTAAACACGGCGCCGCCATGGTCAGGGGCGTGCACAACATGGTCTTGCCGCCCGAAGTCAAAGGCCGGCCGACAGTTGATCCTGAATCCAACTGTTCCGCGAACCGCTCGCAGCCGACGGACCAGCAGGTGCCTGGGATGCGCCAGCGGGCCGCCGTCATGGCGCGGCACCATGAAGTCGATCACCTCGCCCACCCAGTCCGTGCCAAAGAACCTGGTCACAAGCACGTTAGAATCGGGCATATATAGCTGCCTGGTCCGGATCGCCTCGCACCATACCGCGAAGCTGCCGCCACGGTCCGCGTCCAACAGGGACCCAAACACCGCTGGCGAGTCGAACCGCGGCAGGCAGCACCAGTCGATCGTCCCGTCGGTAGCTACCAGGGCCACCGTATGAAGGTCACCGATGACTGCATGATCCTCGATGGCCGGATAGCGGTCAGGCACGACGCCTCCCTGCAGGCCAGGGCTCCCCGTAGTGAGCCTGCACATGTCCGCGAACGGACTTTGAGTTACGCGTCACCTCGACAGTAACAGCCGCGACCAGGGGTGATGCCGGGTCTCCCGCACGAGCGGGTCACGTATCTCAACCGCCAGATGGCCGCCACTGCACCAGGCTCGTGCCAAGTTCGGCAACAGACCTGCAGCCGATCAACGCCATCGTCCGCTCCATGTCGGCGGCAAGCAGTTTCAGAACGCCGTCCACCCCCCGCTCGCCGACCGCAGCCAGGCCATAGAGGTAGGCACGGCCCACCATGCACGCACTGGCGCCGAGGGCCATCGCCTTGACGATGTCGCTGCCGCGACGGACTCCGCCATCGCAGATAACCTCAGTACGGCCCCCAACGACATCGGCGACCTCAGAAACGAGCTCAAGGGGCGCCGGGGCGCCGTCAAGCTGACGGCCGCCGTGATTTGACAGCGCGATCGCCTCGATTCCCGTGTCAGCGGCGATCCTGGCGTCGTCGACGGTCTGAACTCCCTTGAGTACGATCGGCCCGTCCCACTCGGCACGAAACCAATCCAGGTCCCGCCAGGACAGGGAAGGGTCGAACTGGCCGTTGATGTAATCGGCCAGCGTCACTGCCGAGCTGCCGTCGGCCACGATCGTCCCCGTGACATTGGCGAATGTGACTGGCTCTGCTCTGACGAAGTCCCAGGTCCACCCGGGGTGCAGCGCGCCGTCGATCAGAGTCCGCAGGCCGATCTTCGGCGGCAGCGTGAATCCGTGCCTGACATCGCGCTCCCGGCGGCCGAGCACCGCGGTGTCTACGGTGATGACAATCGCCTCGTACCCGGCCGCTGCGGAACGGGCGAGCATGTCCTTGACCAGCCCGCGATCTCGCCAGACGTAGACCTGGAACCATTTGGGGCCGCCACTGACCGACGCAACCTGCTCGATTGACCTGGTAGCCATCGTCGACAGTGTGTAGGGCAGCCCCGCCCGGGCCGCGGCCCTGGCGACGTCCAGTTCCCCGCCCGGAGTGGCGATCCTCGTGAAGCCGGTCGGCGCGAGTATCACGGGTATTGGCATGCGCCGGCCGAGCAAAGTCGTCGACGTATCGATCTTGCCCACGTCACACAGCACTCGTGGCCGGAACTCGAGGCGGCGGAAGGCCTCGCTGTTCCGGCGCAGCGACAGCTCGTCCTCCGCGCCACCATCCACATAGTCGAAGACCCCGCGCGGAAGGCGGCGCCTGGCCAGGCGCCTGTAGTCGGCGACACTCGCCACAGTACTGAGCCGGCGGTCGGCTGCCCTGAGATGCACCGGCCGGAACCGAAGCACAGATCGAAGTGTTTTTAGCATGTCATCTCCGACCTCACCCGAGACAACCGAAACCCGGCCCCCAGGCTACGGGACAGACGACTGACCCATCCACCATGCCGACTAGCCGCAGCAGCCGACGCAGCCAGTCTCAGGCCGCGCGCCGCGTATGCACGACCTGAAGGTCGATAAATGCGTGCACGCCCCGCGACACGAAGTGAAATGTCATGATCGTCGTGATGGCTAAGGAGGCCAAAAGGTGGATCTAGGGCTGCAGGGGCTTCGGGCCCTCGTAACCGGCGGCACCAGAGGAATTGGGCGGGCAATCGTCGAGGTGCTCGCCGCCGAGGGCGCAGCTGTCGGGTTCTGCGCGCGCACTGGGCGCGATGTCACTGACACTGTCGAGGCGCTGACCAAGCGAGGCTGCACAGCGGCGGGGCTCGTCGTCGACGTCGCAGACGGGGCGGGCATGCAGCGATGGGTCGCTGACAGCGCCGCCCAGCTCGGCGGCCTGGACATAGTGGTGGCCAACGTCAGCGCCCTCGCCATTCCGGACGACCCGGCAAACTGGCGCGCTAGCTTCGATGTGGACATGATGGGCACGGTCAGCCTGGTCAAGGCCGCAATGCCCTACCTGGAGCGGAGCGCCGCGGCTTCGATCGTGACGATCGGGAGCGTGTCCGGCAGGGAGATCGATTTCGCGGCTGGACCATATGGCGTATTCAAGGCCGCGATAATCCATTACACGCAGGGGCTGGCTTACCAGCTCGCGCCGAAGGGCATCCGGGCCAACAGCCTCTCCCCGGGCAACACCTACTTCCCTGGCGGTGTCTGGGAGAGCATCGAGCAGCATAATCCAGAGTTGTTCGCCCAGGCTATGGCGTTGAATCCCACCGGCAGGATGGCGAAACCAGAGGAGATTGCGCGCGCGGCGGTGTTCTTGTGCAGCCCGGCTGCGAGCTTCATTACCGGCGCCAACCTGCTCGTCGACGGCGCGCTCACCCGCGGCGTACAGTTCTGACCCGGTTCCATCCACGAACCAGTCGGATGACAGCCGAAGGCGGTGTACTAATTGGCCGGCAATGATCACCGCATACAACTGCCGCTGGTCCTCGGGCCGGTCTCGAACGGTGAATTCCTCCCGGCGGCGGCGAGCCCTCGTGATATCCGGCTCGCTGAGGCGGTGCTGGACCGCGCTGCCGCGGCGGCGGACCGGCTGGGTATGGATCGTCGTCGGTTCCTGCAGACAACAGGCGGGATGGCCGCACTGCTCGCCGCGGTCAACGTCGCCGCGTGCACTGGCGCAAGCAGACCCAAGGCTGGCCGCAGTCCCGGCGGCAGCTACCACGTTCCCTCGCCAGAAGACCTGCCTGCTTGCGAGCACGCGCTGGGCAGCCGCCGGGAGTTTATCGTGGACGTGCACACCCACCACGTCATGCCGAGCCTGCCCTGGCATCGCACCGCCCCGGACACCCTCCGGCTGGTCCTGGATATGGTCCCAGCTGACTGCACCGCATCGAACCCGCTGACGTGCGTGGACCGCAGCGCCTACCTGCACGATGTGTTCCTGGCCAGTGACACCACCGTGGCGCTGCTCTCTGACCTGCCGAGCACAGGTGAATCGAACGACGCACTGCCATTCGACGACGCCGAAGGCACCCGTCAGATGATCGCGAGCCTTAGTCGCAGCGGAGCGTCGCGCTTGCTGATGCAGAACGTTCTGGCTCCGAACTTCGGCCGTTTGGAGGCCAGGCTCGAGGAGATGACGCAGACGGTGCAGACCGGCCACGTCGATGCGTTCAAGGTCTACACGGCATGGGGACCGGGCGGGCACGGCTACTACCTTGACGACCCGGCCATCGGCCTGCCCGTTGTCCAGCATGCGCATGACCTGGGCGTGAAGATCATGTGCGGTCACAAGGGGCTGACGCTGCTCAACTTCGAGAGCACCTGGAACCAGCCGCGTGACATGGTCGCCGTCTCCCGCCAGTTCCCCGACATGCAGTTCGTCGTGTACCACTCTGCATGGACGCCCAGCCACACCGAAGGGCCCTACAACCCGGCCGACCCGGTCGGCATCGACTCGCTGCTGAAGGCACTCGATGATCATCGCGTTCCGCCCAACAGCAATGTCTGGGCTGACATCGCCTCGACATGGCGCTCCCTGCTTACCGACCCGACCCAGGCGGCACATGCGGTCGGCAAACTGCTCAAGCGCCTCGGGACCCGGCGGGTGCTGTGGGGAACCGACAGCGTGTGGTACGGGCCGCCGCAAACCCAGATCATGGCCTTCCGCGCCTTCGAGATCTCCGCCGAATACCAGGACCGCTACGGATACCCGGCACTGACCGACGCGATCAAGGCGCAGGTACTCGGCCTGAACGCCGCCGAGCTTTTCGGCCTCGACCCGCAGGCCACCCACTGCGCCCTGGCGGCCGACATGCTCGAGCGAAACCGCCCTGTCCAGCGTGAGTTGGCCGCGGCCGGGGACCTCCCCGCACCGTGGGTACCTCGAGGCCCTGTCAGCCGCGGCGAGATCCTGCGATGGCTATCCAGCCAGCCCGGCCCCTGGCTTCCCACCTGAGCGTGATCGGCGACGTTGACATCGCACGCTGGCGGTTGCGCAGCCAGCGTCTGGTCGCGCCGTTCGCCGGATCTGCTCATGATGTGATCCGGTCGTTGCTCGGCGTGCAGGCGGAAAACCCCGGTCAGGCGGCCTGGGCAGTTGCTGCACGGACGCAGCGACGGGATCCGTCCGACCTGGCGACGCTCCTCAACGAGGGTGCCGTCTTGCGGACGCATGTGCTGCGGCCGACCTGGCACTTCGTCTGCGCGGACGACATCGCCTGGCTGGTCGGCCTCACTGGGCCGCGGGTGCAAGGCGTCACGGGCCAGCAGCTGCGCGTGGGACACGGGCTGGATAATGCTGCGATCGACCGGGCGATGTCGGTGATCGTCGAGGCGATAGGCGAGCGGGGTGAGCTCACTCGGCCGAAACTGGGCGAGGAGCTGATATCGCGTGGCGTCAGCGGGCAAGTGCCGTCCGCCGGCGGCCAATTTCTCATGCTCCTGCTTGCCCACGCCGAATTGGCCGGACTGGTCTGCAGCGGCCGCCTGGTCGACGGCGAGCACACCTACGCGCTGCTCGCCGACCGCGCCTCGTCCGCGCGTCGGCTCGATCGCGACGAAGCTCTGGGTGAACTCGCTCTGCGGTACGCGAGCGGCCATGGACCTGCCACCGAACGCGATCTCGCCTACTGGGCAAGCCTCACGCTCGGTGACGCCCGCCGCGGCCTGGGGATGGCACAGGATCGGCTGGAACGCTTCCACCACGCCGGGCGGACCTACTGGCACGCGCCCGGCGAAAGGCCACCGCCGAATGCGGCCGCGCTGCAGCCACGAGGGCATCTGCTCCAGATCCTCGACGAGTCCTACCGCGGCTACCAACACTCCCGCTGGGTGCTCGACGCCGCCGGCATCGTGCCCCGGTCCCGCGAGGCAGCGGTGGGGATGGCGCTCGTCGACGGACAGATCGTCGGGATGGCGCGCCGTACGATTAGTTCGGAGCGCGTGCGTTTCGAGGTGCAGCCGTACCGCCCGCTCCGCGCTGCCGAGATCGGCGCGCTCAAGGACGCCGGCCGCCGCTATGGCCAGTTCCTTGGCCGCGAACCTGACCTGGCCATACAACCAACCGCGAGGTAACCAACCGGCGGAGCGGCCCGGGGCGCTGCGCCGCGTCCGAGGAGCTGCACGACGTCACCGCAGGTATTCCGGTTTCACCGATAGGGGCGCAGAGTAGGGCCAGGAGGTGGGTCGCGGTGGGTGATGGGGTCGTCGGGGTTGTGGCGAACCCGATGTCCGGTCGCGACATCCGGCGCCTGGTTACACAAGCCTCGGTGTTCCCGACGGCTGAGAAGGCCAACATGATCCAGCGCATGCTCACTGCGTTCGGTGCGGTTGGCGTGCAGCGAGTGCTGCTCAGCACTGATCTCGGCGGAATCTCTGCGTCAGTGTTCCGCGCGATCGGGCGGCACCGCGGTCAGAACGGCCGGTGGCCGGAGGTCGAGTTTCTCGACGGCCAGCCGATCCGGCAGACCGCGCAGGACACGGTGGACGCCGTCCGGCGCATGGTCGCCGTAGGCGCGCGTGTGATCGTCTGCCTTGGCGGTGACGGTACCGCCAGGGTCACGGCGTCGGCAGCTGGCGAGGTGCCGATGCTGGCGCTCTCGACGGGAACCAACAACACGTTTCCAGCGGTCCGCGAGGCGACCATCGCTGGCCTTGCGGCGGGCTTGGTTGCTACTGGCATGGTCCCGGCCGAGGGTGTAGTCAAGAGTGCCAAGCTGCTCGAGGCGCGGGTAGGTGATCGCGTAGAGACGGCGCTCATTGACGTGGCTGTGTCCACTGAACGCCATGTCGGAGCCCGCGCGGTCTGGGATCCGGCGACGCTGACCCAGCTCTTCTGCGCGTTCGCCGAACCCGACGCGATCGGCCTGTCCAGCATCTTGGGCCAGTTGTCCCCCGTCGCCCGCCACCATTCACACGGCGTCACCGCGCGCATTGCGCCCGATGCCTCAAACCAGGTTGTCGCACCAATCGCACCGGGGCTGGTCGTGCCTGTCGGGGTACGTGAGATCGAGCTGATGTGCCCTGGTTCGGTCTATGCGATTGATACGCGAGCAGGAGTCATCGCGGTCGACGGCGAACGTGAGCTGACCTTCGAGCCGGGAGAGCAGCCCACCGTGCGGCTGCGCGCTGACGGACCGCGGTGCGTAGATGTGCCTGCGGTCCTGGCGGCGAGCGCTCGGCTCGGCCTGCTCAGACGCGCCCGTGAAGTGTCCTCGTCCGACTAGGAATGCATGCACCGACCGGCTAGGAGGAGCACATGACCGACACGGTGGAGCGCGGAGCGCTGACCCGGGACCAACTGCTGAACGCCTACCGAACGATGCGGGCGATCCGTGAGTTCGAAGAGCGCGTGCACGCGGAGTTCGCGACCGGCGAGATACCGGGTTTCGTCCACCTGTATGCAGGCGAGGAGGCCTCGGCGGTGGGCGTATGCAGCAATCTCGACGATCGTGACACCATCGCCAGCACCCATCGCGGTCATGGCCACTGCATTGCCAAGGGTGTGGACGTCGGCGAAATGATGGCCGAAATCTATGGCCGCAAGACCGGCAGTTGCCACGGCAAGGGCGGCTCGATGCACATCGCCGATCTGTCTAAGGGCATGCTCGGAGCCAACGGCATCGTCGGCGGCGGCCCGCCACTTATCTGCGGGACGGCGCTGGCCGCCAAGATGAAGGGCACTGGCGGTGTCGGCGTCGCGTTCTTCGGTGACGGCGCGAGCAACCAGGGCACGACGCTTGAGTCTATGAACCTGGCCTCCGTGTGGAATCTGCCAGCCATCTTCGTCGCCGAGAACAACGGGTATGCCGAGACCACATCCAGCACCTGGTCGGTGGCCAGCGACAACATCGCAGACCGCGCGGCCGGATTCGGCATGCCGGGTGTCATCGTCGACGGCTTCGACTTCTTCGCCGTGCACGAGGCAGCGAGCGAGGCGATCAACCGCGCCAGGGAAGGCGGCGGTCCGACCCTCCTCGAGATGAAGTTCACCCGCTACTTCGGCCACTTCGAGGGCGACCAGCAGACCTATCGGGCCGGCGAGGTCGAGCATGCCCGGGCCGAGCTGGACTGCCTGAAGCGGTTCGCTACTCGGATGATCGAGACCGGGGAGCTCACCCGTTCCGACCTCGACGCCGTCGATGCCGATGTCGCGACCATGATCGAGCAGGCTGTCGTCGAGGCGAAGGCAGCACCGCTGCCGACCGAGGCAGATCTGCTCACCGACGTCTACGTGCGCTACTGATTGGAGGCTCGCCGTGGCAAGGACCATCACCTACCGCGAGGCGATCAACGAGGCGCTGGCCCAGGAAATGGAACGCGACGAGAGCGTCATCGTCATGGGCGAGGACAACGCGGGCGGCGCAGGATCGCCAGGCGAGGAGGACGCCTGGGGCGGTGTGCTCGGCGTGACGAAAGGGCTCTACCACAAGTTCCCGGGGCGGGTGCTTGATACACCCATCTCCGAATCGGCGTTCGTGGGCGCCGCGATCGGCGCGGCAACGGCCGGTATGCGCCCGGTGGCCGAGCTCATGTTCGTCGATTTCATGGGTGTCTGTTTCGACCAGATCTACAACCAGGCGGCGAAGTTCCGCTACATGTTCGGCGGTAAGGCGGTCACACCCGTCGTGATCCGCACGATGTACGGGGCGGGCCTTCGCGCCGCCGCGCAGCACTCACAGTGCCTCTACCCGCTCTTCACACATATCCCCGGACTGAAGGTTGTTGTTCCGGCGACACCCTATGACGCAAAGGGACTGCTAACTCAGGCGATCCGCGACGACGATCCGGTGATGTTCTTCGAGCACAAGGCGCTCTACGACCTGGCTGGGCCGGTGCCGGAGGAAGGCTACGCGCTGCCGTTCGGTGAGGCGAACGTGGTGCGCGAGGGCGGCGACGTCACGATCGTTGCGCTAGGCCGGATGGTGCACACCTCGCTCGAAGCGGCTAGCCAACTCGCCGCGGCGGGAGTGCAGTGTGAGGTCCTCGACCTGCGCACGACCAGTCCGCTTGACGAGGACACCGTGCTGGAAAGCGTCGAGGGAACCGGCCGGCTCGTCGTAGTGGACGAGGCGCACCCTCGGTGCTCAGTGGCGACCGACATAGCGGCTCTAGTCGCGCAGAAGGCCTTCGGCACCCTGCGCGCCCCGATCGAGATGGTGACAGCCCCGCACACGCCGGTGCCCTTCTCGAACACGCTCGAGGATCTGTACATACCTGACGCGCAGCGCATCGCCAACGCCGTGAAGTCCGTGGCCGGGTGGACTCGATGACCGACGAACGGATCCTCGCCGTCACGATGCCGAAATGGGGGCTGTCAATGCAGGTCGGCAAGATCATCGGCTGGATGGTCGCGCCCGGGGACAACGTGCGCGTCGGCGATGAGCTCGCGGATATCGAGACGGACAAGATCGCCGGGACTCTGGAGGCAAACAGCTCCGGCACCGTACGCAGGATCGTCGCGAGAGTAGGCGAGGACGTGCCCGTCAGCGGCACGATCGCCCTCATCGCTCCGGCCGACGTAAGCGACGATGACCTCGACGCCCTGGTGCAGGATGCGCGCGCGGTGATCGAGGCCGGCGTGTCCGACGAGGCCACAGGCGAGCCCGCCGTCGAGACAGCCGACATCGGCGGGCGGAAGATCAACTTCGTCGGGATCGGCGAGCCCGGCGACGTGGTGTTGCTCGTTCACGGCTACGGCGGTGACCGCGGCTCCTGGTTGTTCCTGCAAGTGCCGCTGGCCAGGCGCCACCGCGTGTACGCGCTCGACCTCCCTGGGCACGGCACGTCATCCAAGGACATGGGCGACGGTTCGATCGACACGCTGGCCGACGCCGTCGTCGGCGTACTTGACGCGAGCGGCGCGGAGCATGCCCACCTGGTCGGGCACTCAATGGGCGCCGCCGCCGCGATTGCCGCCACTGCCCGGGACCCGAAGCGGATCTCCTCGCTCACACTCATCGCGCCGTGCGGCTTCGGGTCAGAAATCAATGCGGGCTACCTGCGCGGCTTCGCAGACGCCCAGACCCGGCGAGAGCTTAAGCCGCTTATCGGCCAGCTTTTCGCCGAAGAAGGCCTGGTGACCCGCCAGATTGTCGATGACCTGCTCGCATACAAGCGCCTTGACGGTGTCGACGCCGCATTGCGCACCCTGCTCGGCACACTATTGGACGGCGACAAGCAGCGCACAGATTCCACCGCATCTCTCGCGGCGATCGGCGGCGCCGTGCCGGTCACGGTGGTCTGGGGCGCCGCAGACCGCATCATCCCGGCCGCACAGGCCAGCTCTGTGGCCGGTGCGGTCTGCCACCTGCTCGACGGCGCCGGGCACATGCCGCACATGGAACGGCCGGCTGAGGTGCTGGCCGCGATAGAGGAGGCGATCGCGAGGACAGGCTGACTTGCGGGGCCCGCCAGGGGCACTGAGACGCGGCCAGCCGCGGACAGGCTTACCTCACGGCGGTGATCCATCGTTCTGGTCGGCCTGGGCCGCCGCAGCCGCCATCAGGCGGCGCTGCGAGCG
>DASWGE010000385.1:0-6727 GCA_036393895.1 Streptosporangiaceae bacterium
TCAGGAAAGTCGATTGCCATCGTCGGGCTTGCGTGCCGGTACCCGGACGCGGACGACACGGCGGACCTGTTCGACGCGGTCCTCACCGGCCGACGGGCCTTCCGGCGGATCCCGCCCGCCCGCTTCGACCTGGCCGACTACTACAACCCGGACCCAACTGCCCGGGACGCGACCTATGGCACGCGGGCGGCGCTGCTGGAGGGCTGGCGATTCGACCGGGCCGCCTTCGGCGTCTCAAGACTCGACCACCTGAGCGCTGATCCGTCCCGCTGGCTGGCACTGGAAACGACAGCCAGGCTGCTGGCATCAGCAGGCTTTCCTGGCGGTACCGGCCTGCCGGCCGACCGGGCCGGCGCTTATGTCGGGAACACCGCGGCCAGCGACAGGGCACCGGCCGCCGCCCTGCGGCTGCGGTGGCCGTACGCGCGGCGGGTACTCGCCGATGCCCTGGCCACGTCCGGGGTGCCGGCCCGGGTCGGACACCAGGTGCTCGCGACGGCGGCGACCCGCTACCTCGCGCCGTTCCCCCCGGTTACCGAGCAGACGCTAGCGGGCAGCGCCGCTGCCACGATCGCGACGACAATATGCACCCAGTTCGGTTTCCGCGGTGGCGGCATCACGGTCGATGCGGCCGGAGGGTCCTCCCTTGCGGCGATCATGTCCGCGTGCCAGGCATTGTCAGCTGGCGACCTCGACGTCGCCGTGGCAGGGGGCGTTGACCTCAGCATCGACCCGTTTGAGCTGGTCGCACTCGCCAAATCCGGCCTGCTTGCCAAGGGCGACATGCGGGTGTACGACGAGGTCCCGACCGGCTTCCTGCCTGGTGAGGGCTGCGGCATGGTGCTGTTGACCCGAATGGCAGACGCCAGGGCTGCGAGCCTGCCCGTTTACGCCGAAATCAGGGGCTGGGGCCTAGCGTCGAGCAGCGGCTCAGAACCGGGCAGGGCGCCGAGCTGGCATCAACTGACACCGGAAGCAAGCGCGCGGCTCCTCGCCATGCGCAAGGCGCACGAGATGGCGATGGTCGATCCGGCCGATGTTCAGCTATTCGAGGGCTGCGGCCTGGCGGTCGGCGCAGCTGATGACGCCGAGTTGGCGGCGCTCGCGGTGCTCCGCGCTGGCGCCCAGCGGGTTGGCGTGCTCGGCTCGATTACCGGGAACATCGGCAACACGGGAGCCGCGGCAGGTGTCGCTGGCCTGATCAAGGCCGTTCTGGCGATGGCGAAGGGCGTGCTTCCGCCGTCCGCCGGCGTCCGCGCCCCGCATCCGGTGCTGCGAGACGGGCGCCCGGCCTTGCGACTGTCCTGCACGCCTGAGCGATGGCCGCCAGGCACCCGGCATGCCGGCGTCGGCGCGGCTGGCCCGGACGGGCTGGCCGTCCAGCTGGTCTTGCGGGGCGAGCCCGATGAGCGGACCTCGGCTAGCAAGGCTCGCCAGCTGCAGTCCCGCGCCGTGCCGCGGGCAGTTCGGACGCGGCACCCTTCCCGCGGCTGGTCGCACTGGCATGCAAGGACCGGGACCAGGACCTCGCAGACTGCGCACAAGCCAGCCGAGCCTGCCCTTCCGCCGGTAACCGGCCGTCCGGCCGGAACTTACGCTGCCGGGCCTGGGCACTCATTCGCCTACCTGTTTGGCGCACCTGATCGTCCGACCATGGTCGGGCTCATGTCCAGGCTTGCGGCGACCGCACCGTGGCTGTCCGACGCGCAATTGCAGGATCTGGCCGTCCATTGCTCCCGCTCCGCCGCCGACGCCCGCCAGTCCGGTCAGGACGAAGTTAAGGTCGCGCTGATCGCCTCAGGTCAGGAGCAACTGGCCGGGCTCGCCGCCGCATCCAGGGCGATTGCACCGACACTGAGGAACGGAATCCTGACCACGCGGCCAGGTATCTACGCTGCCGTCGGCCCGGTGGCTCCGCCCTTGACCGCCGGGCTAGCGGGGGCAGCTGAGGACGCCCGGTCTCCCGTTGAAGCCGGGGACGTAACTGGCGCTGACGACGTAACTGGCGCTGAGGACGTGACCGGCGCGGTGGGCTCGGCCGACTCCGCCGGATTGCCCGGTCGGGTCGGCCTGGTGATCTCCGCCCAGCCAGATGAGCTCGCCGATCTCCCACAACGTCAGCTCAGCCGGATACTCGCCGTGCTGAGCCTGCTCGACGAGCTCGGAGTGGAGGTCAGCGCCGCCGTGGGGCATGGCGTCGGCGAGCTGGCCGGCCTCACCTGGGCCGGGTGCATGACCCCAGCCGATGCCAGGGCACTGATCGCGCTGCGGTCGGCGGCGCTGGTAGCACCGCGTGGGATCGCTCCGGGCGAGCTGCGCGGCTCGATCGACAAGCTCAGCTCCTTCACATTCCTACGACCGTGGCGGCGACTTATATCCGGATCCACCGGCAGCGATATCACCGAGCCTGAGGCCATCGCCGAGATGCTGTGCGCAGAGCTCTTCGAGGCACGACTGGCCCTCGGCGATGGCAGCAAGGCACGAAGAGCAAGTGGCCGGGTTCGCGACGACGGCCAGCTAGCGTCGGCGATCACGACCGTCGCCGACGGAGCCGTCGTGCTCGTTCAGACCGGGCGCGACCCGCACGTGGCAAGTGTCATGGCCCAGCTCGGCCTGGGGTCAGGCGGCCAGGCTGGCGGTTCCGCGCTAGTCAAGGTCGCCATCGGCGGAGATCCTGCGGACGACAGCAGCATCGCGGACGCTGCTGCTGCTCTTTTCGTCGTCGGAGCGCTCACCAAGCCGCAGGCCTTGTATGCGGGACGGCCAAGCCGACCGATCGACATTCGGCGTGAACAGGTCTTCATCACGCACCCATGCTCGCGACCCACTGTCAGCCCGACCGCCGCTCGCCCTGGCATGGCCAGAACGGCGCAGGCAGGCGGTGGCGTCGTAGCCGAAAGCGCGGGCCCCGGCCGGGACGGCAGCGCCCCCAGTGCCGAAGACCGCAAGGCAGACACACCCAGGAACGGCGGAGATGAGGACCGCCCATCAGGCCTCGCCGCCGGGACGGCATCGGCGGAACAGCGCAGCTCGGCTGGAACCAGCGGCGTCAATGCCAGCGATGCCACCGCAATCGGGGCGGGGAACGGCGTGGCACCGTGGGTCCGGTGCTATGCGGAACGAACCCAGGAGCCGGCTCTTCTTGTCCCGGCCGCGGATGACCAGCCGTGGCGGCTGCACACCGGCGGGTGCGGTCCGTTGGACCAGAAGGTTGGTGATCTCTTCGCCCATGACCCGGAAGCCGGGCGTACCCTCGTCGTGCTCGGTGCCCTGGACGACGCCAGGACACGCTTGGCCTCGGTGCAGGCCGTCAAGGACGCGATCAGCACTGGCCAGCTTGTCGCGATCAACCAGGGACCTGGACTGGCCGGGCTGTGGGCGACGTTGCACGCCGAGCATCCGGGCGTCGGCGTCACGGCGATCCGGGCCCCCCTGACGCCTGCGGGTCTGACCGCCGCACGGCGCGTCGCGGGCGCGAGTCCCGGGCAGTACCGCGAGCTGACCATCGACAGCGACGGCACCGTGACTGAGCCGGTGATGGACCTGCTGCCCGGGCTCGGCCTTAGCGACTTCCCGCTCGGTGCTGACGATGTCGTGCTGATCAGCAGTGGCGCCGGCGCCGCCGGGCTGGCATTTGCTCAGGTGCTCGCCTGTTCGGGCGCCGCCGTCGCGATAGTCGGCCGCGTGCGCCGCGCCCGCGACGACGGTGTCGTCGCTGGCCTGGAGCAGTTGCGCGCAGCCGGGGCGCGAATCTGCTATGAGCTGGTTGATATGGCCGACCATGCCGTGGTGGCCGCGGCGGTGCGCAGGATCGAGGCACGCTTCGGCAGTGTCACGGCTCTCAGCCATGCCGTTGGCCCACTGCCTCGGGTCGCCATCGCCAGGCTCACCCCGGCGTCGGTGCACAACCAAGTACGCGCCCAGACGGCCCCGCTGAACCGGCTTGCCGCCGCGGCCCGAGCGGTCGTCCGCAGCGGCAGTACCCGCCCTGGCAGGGTGCGTCTGATCGTGACGTTCGGGTCCGTCATGGGCAGGTACGGCCTGGCGAAGGAAGGCATGAGCGCGCTCGTGACAGGCGCGATCGCCGAACTGGGCGAACAAATCGCAGCGGCTAATCCCGGCTGCCAGGCACTGCACGTCGACTGGCCGACCTGGTCCGGCGACGCTCTCGGCCAGCAAGCCGACCGCGCCGAGGCGATGGCGCGGGCCGGGTTCAGCTCGATGCCGGTCAGCGAGGGCTCCAGGCTCATGCTCAAGGTGCTTGCGACCGACACCTTGCCACGGCGGCTCGCCATCCATGGGCGGGTCGGCGTGCCCGCGCCGCAGCCGGTCGCGGCAGCCAGCACCATCGGGCGCGACCGGGCCCCTGGGCGGTTCATCGAGCGTGTGCTCGTCCACTACCCAGGCGTCGAGCTGATCGCCGAGGCGACGCTGTCCCTGATGACGGACCCCTACCTGGGCGACTACCGGGCTGACGGCGTTCCCGCGCTGCCGCCGACGATGGCAATCGAGGCGATGGCGCAGGCTGCTTCCGCGCTGGCGGGTGCACCGGTGCGGCAAGCTAGTAACGTGTCGGTGAGCGCGCCGGTCGTCCTTGCGGCCGAGACTCCTGGCTCACAGACGGTGATCAGGATCTTCGGCCTGCGGGACGCAGACAGCGTCAGCGTGCGCATCCGCAGCGACAACAGCGGTTTCGCCGTGGATCACTGTAGCGCCACGTTCACCGTCGCCACTCCGACCAACGCCAGCCAGGTAGCACCGACCGGCAAGGCGAGCGCCGACCAGGCGGCGGAGCCAGGCGAGGACCAGCCCGGCTTCGATCCGTCCGAGCTCCGCGGGTCCCGGCACGACGAGCCCGAGCTCAGCGCCGCTGAGCTCTACGGGCCAGTTCTCTTCCAGGCGGGGCGGTTCAGGCGGCTCACCTCGCTTTGGCTGACCGGCGAGCAATCGGCGGCCGGGCTGGCCGAGGGACGGGATGAGCTGCCGTGGTTCGGTGCCGTCCCACCCGCGCGGGCTGCAGTGCCAAAGCAGGAGCTCGTACTCGGCAGCATCGGCTTGAGCGACGCGGCGCTCCAGGTCGTGCAAGCATGCGTTCCGCATCGCAGGCTGATGTTCGCCGGCTGTGACTCCGTGTCGTTCAGCGACATTTTCGGCGCTGGCAGGATCGCCGATGGCGGCGCAACGATCCTCGTCACCCAAGAAACGGCGACCGGATCGGAGCCGGACGTCTCTGGCCAGCCGGCTGACGGCCGACCAGATGACGGCCGTGAAGATGACGGCCGGCAAGATGATCGCCGTGAAGATGACGGCCGGCGAGATGACGGCCGAGCGGGCTCAGGTCGACGAGGTTCGGGCCGGGGGGGCTCAGGCCGACGAGGTTCGGGCCGGGCGCGTGCTGGCCGGAACCGGCTGGCCGGCTCGTTGCCGACGCCGCGGACCGGAGCCAGTCAGCTCGATGGCCCGGCCGTGCTGCCGACCTGGAACGTGCAGGTCATTGATGCGGCCGGGGACATGCTCATGACCTGGAGAGGGCTCCGGATGCGCGACGCGGGACCGTTGCAGCAGCGTTCGCGCTCGGCGACCCGGCTGGTCTCGTCAGACTGATCCGCAAAGTAGTCCACTACGTGATATTGGGGGCAGCTAGTTATCATTGTGAACGTCTGAGAACTGGAAATGACCTGAAACCAGGGAAGGCGGCCCCCGAGTGACGACGCCAGCACCCACCCCGACACCGGCCGCCAGCGACATCGACCTGTCGCAGAACGAGTTCTGGGCTCTTTCGCTGGCCGAACGGCATGCCGCATTCGCCCGGCTGCGCGAACTCGACACCCCGCCGTTCTTCGACGTCCCTGATAACCCGTTCACGACCGAAAACCAGGGCTATTACGCCCTCGTCAGGCATGCCGATGTCCTTGAGGCAAGCAGGCACGCGGACATCTTCTCCTCGGCGCGCGGCGCGACCAGCCTCGTCGACCTGCCAGCCGAGTTCAACGAGTACTTCGGCTCGATGATCAACATGGACGACCCGCGGCACGCGCGCCTGCGGCGGATTGTCTCCCGCGCGTTCACGCCGAAGAT
The DNA here is from genome assembly GCA_036393895.1 of Streptosporangiaceae bacterium. Lineage (GTDB taxonomy): Bacteria > Actinomycetota > Actinomycetes > Streptosporangiales > Streptosporangiaceae > Chersky-822. The sequence goes on from DASWGE010000385.1 coordinate 6,079, forward strand.
GATCAAGAAGTTCGAGGACGACGTGCAGCAGGCCGCCGCGGTCACCGTCGACGACCTGCTCGCGGCCGGGCCGTGCGATTTCGTCAGCCAGGTATCGGCGCGCCTCCCGCTGAAGATCATCTGCGACATGATGGGGATCGGGGACGAGCACTTCGAGATGGTTCTGCGGAATACCAACGTGATCCTCGCCGGTGCAGACCCCGAGTTCGTCAGCGAGGACATAGACACCGCGGTCGCCCAGATCCTGACCGCAGGTTCCGACCTCGCCGTCCTGGTCACGAACCTCAGCTCCGAGCGGGAAGGTAACCCGGGCGATGACCTTATCTCGGCGCTGGCAACCGCGAACGTCGATGGCGAGAAGCTCACTCCAGCTGAGCTCGCCTCGTTCTTCGTGCTGCTCGTCGTCGCCGGGAACGAGACGACCCGAACGGCGCTCTCGCATGCGCTCGTACTGCTGACCGACCATCCGGACCAGCGTGACCTGCTGCTCGCCGACTTTGAGGGCAGGATTTCTGGCGCTGTCGAGGAGATCGTCAGATACGTGTCACCCGTGATCTGGATGCGGCGCTCGGTGACCCGCGATGCGGTGGTGAACGGCCACCAGTACCGCGAGGGCGACAAGTGCGCCCTGATGTACTGGTCAGCGAAC
>DASWGE010000386.1:0-4228 GCA_036393895.1 Streptosporangiaceae bacterium
GTTGAGCGTCTCCCTGTCGCCTTTGTGCTTCTTGCGAAGTTCGGTCAGCCTTGGCGTGAGCGCGGTCATCGCTCGCTGGGTGTGCATCTGCTTGATGAACAGGGGGACCAGGATCAGCCGCATCAGCACGACCAGGACCATGATGGTCAGCAGCCAGGTCACGCCGCTGCCCTTGCCGAACACGGGACTGAACAGGTTGAACAGCTGCGTAATGATCCACGCGACTGCGTTGTTGATCGGGGCGAGGATGGTGTTCAACGGGTCAATTCCCTTGCTCTGTCGTCGATCGCGGCCGCTCCCGCGGCTGGCTGCCCGGCCTGCTGGCGCCGCGCGGGCGGCACCGGGTCCAGGCCACCCGGATGGAACGGGTGGCACCGGCAGATCCGCCGCACGGCCAGCCAGCTGCCCCGCCCAGCACCGTGCACCCTGATCGCCTCCAGCGCGTACGCGCTGCACGACGGGTAAAACCGGCATCGGGGGCCGAACAGAGGGCTGATGAACATCCGGTAGCCGGAGATCGCCCCGATCAGCAACCGTGCAGGCAGCGACCGCCACGCCTGCGCCATCCCTGCGGGGTTCCTCCGCTTGTTCACACCGCACCACCCTGCCGCCGAAGCAGTGACCGTACTACCAGGCCCAGCTCAGCGGCCAAATCCACCTGGCTTGCAGTCGCGGCCGGGGGGTTAGCGCGCAACACTAGAAGGCTACCCGCAGGAAGCGACTGCAGATACCCCACGGCCAGGTGCCGCAGCCGGCGTTTGACCCGGTTACGGACGACTGCAGGACCGACCGCCCGGCTCACCGTGAAGCCGATCCTGGGCGGTTCAGTGACCCCGTCCCGCAGCAGCAGGTGCCCGACCAGCAGCGGCCGCCCCACCCTGCTGCCCGAGCCGATCGCAGCACTGAACTCCGTGCGGCGGCGCATCCGAGCGGCCGATGGCAGCATCGGGTATCACCGCCGCGCTGACGACGGCAGCGCCGATCAGACGCTGACTCGCGCACGGCCCTTACGGCGTCGTGCCGCGAGCACTGCGCGCCCGGCACGGGTGCGCATGCGCAGCCGGAAGCCGTGCGTCTTCGCGCGACGGCGATTGTTCGGCTGGAACGTGCGCTTGCTCACAGAAACTCCAGATGCGGGTAAAAGTCCTCAGGCAGCCGCGAACGCGCGGCTACCGCCACAACACAAGGTTAGCGTGCGATGCACCCTGCCGGAGGCGCGCGCACCCGGAACCCCATCGCGAGAGCCCGCGATGCCCTGCCGGGACGGCCGCCACGACCTGACCGCCGGAGCGCGCCACGCCAGCTCACCCCGGCGGGCGCGCGACGCCGAAATGTCCGTAAGCACATGCAGCTGACCTTCGGTGATCATGCGCGCTGTGTCATGACACTAGCCGTTTCCCGAACGTACTCCCCATGCCGCGCCTAGGCTGTGGAAAGCTCAGCTGACACGTGTGGACCGGCTGAGCCCGGCGGCGCCATAATCTCCGGGCACCACGCCGGGTCGCAGCGTTGCACATGCTGTGGAAAAACCTGTTGAACACACGTTGGGGGGCGCGAGGTGATCAGGCTTTGAGCGAACCGGACCTCGCCGAGATCTGGGCCAGGTCGCTGAATGACCTCGCCGACATGCAGATTGAGCCGTACCAGCGCGCCTGGCTCCAGCTGACCAGGCCCCTCGGCCTGGTCGAGAACACAGCACTCATCGCGACGCCGAACGAGTTCGCCAAGGACCAGCTCGAGAACAGGCTGCGGGTCCTGATCACCAATGCCCTGTCCCGTGAGCTCGGCCGCAACATCCAGCTCGCCGTCATCATCGATCCCGCGGTCACGGCGTCCCTGCCACCAGGCGACGACGCACAATTTGCGGCCGACCCGCTTGGCATCAGGATGCCGTTCGGCACCGATCGCCCGGACGTCCAGCCCGGAAGGCCGGCGGCCCACCCCAATCAGCACGACGGTCGGCGGGCTGACCTCGGCGGAGCCCAGCCCGGCCGGACGAGCCAGCAGTCCGATTTCAGCATGACTCAGGTCCCGCCGCCGCAGCAGCCGGGGCCAGCCGGTCTGCCGCACCTTCCTGGTCGCCGGGCCGGCGACGCGGCGGACGGCCTCGACGACGTGGACGAAGCTGGCCACGGAGCCGGCCTGGGCCCGGGCTTCGGGAGGGACGCGCGGAGCCGCGCCGACAATGGCCAGCACGCCGACGGCATGCCTGACCTGTCCCAGCCGAACGGGCTGTCAGGCGGCGGCAGCCTGACCGGCGGCTCGGGCCTGAGGAGCGGAACCGGCCTGCCAGGGAACTCGGGCATGCCACCGAACGGCGTCGCCCGGCCGACCCAGACGAGGCTTAACCCGAAGTACACGTTCGAGACGTTCGTTATCGGCTCAAGCAACAGGTTCGCGCATGCGGCCGCCGTCGCCGTCGCCGAGGCACCAGCCAAGGCCTATAACCCGCTGTTCATCTACGGCGACTCCGGGCTCGGCAAGACCCACCTGCTGCACGCCATCGGGCATTACGCGCAGAGGCTCTACCAGGGTGTGCGCGTCCGCTATGTGAGCTCGGAAGAGTTCACCAACGACTTCATCAACATGATCAGGGACGGTAAGCAGGACGGCTTCCGCCGCCGCTACCGGGACGTCGACGTCCTGCTGGTCGACGACATCCAGTTCCTGGAGAATAAGGAAGGAACCCAGGAGGAGTTCTTCCACACTTTCAACACGCTGCACAACGCGACCAAGCAGATCGTGATCTCCAGCGACCGCGCCCCCAAGCGACTGGTCACGCTCGAGGACCGGCTCAGGAGCCGATTCGAGTGGGGATTGCTGACCGACATCCAGCCGCCCGAGCTCGAGACCAGGATCGCGATCTTGCGCAAGAAGGCCGTGCAGGACCGGCTCAACGCCCCGCCCGAGGCGCTGGAGTACATCGCCAGCCGCATATCCACCAACATCAGGGAACTCGAAGGCGCCCTGATCAGGGTCAGCGCGTTCGCCAGCCTGAACCGCCAGCACGTCGACCTCCAGCTCGCCGAATTCGTGCTCAAGGACCTGATCCCCGAAGCGCAGGGACCAGAGATAACGGCCTCCACGATCATGGGCCAGACCGCGTCTTACTTCGGCCTGTCGATCGATGACCTGTGCGGCACGTCCAGGTCCCGGGTGCTGGTCACCGCCCGCCAGATCGCCATGTACCTGTGCCGTGAGCTCACGGACCTGTCGCTGCCCAAGATCGGCCAGCATTTCGGCGGCCGCGATCACACCACGGTGATGCACGCCGACCGCAAGATCCGCTCGCTTATGGCCGAGCGCCGATCGATTTACAACCAGGTCACCGAGCTCACCAACCGGATCAAGCAGCAGGCCCTGCCGAGCTGACATAATCCGCGCGGCCGGGCTTCAGCCGCGCCGCAGGCCCCCGCGGCTCCCGGTACGGCGACCGCGGCCACGACACCTAGCGTGAACAGACACCGACACAACGCTGGCAGTTATTACTTTCCGTACACACAGGCTGTGGATGATCCTGTGGATGATCCTGCGGATAGGTCGGGCCGGACTGGGACTTGCGGGGGACAACCTCGCCCCCCACGGCCGCCCGCCCGCCCGTCGTGCACAGCCGACGGGTCACCCGGCCGGCTTATCCACCCTGGCTGTGCACGATAGAGCGGCCCTGACCTGCGCAGACGTCATTGTCCCCAGAATCCACCGCACCTATTACGACTACCACTCATCTTTATAGCGAGATCAAAGAGCCAAGTAGCTCGCCCGCCAGATGCGCTCAGCTACGTCACGCCAGCGCCCCCCTCACGCCCGGCGAGGCCTGCGTAGGCGAAGCCCACGTACGCCGGTCACCACTCAGGCTAGGCTTTCACGGAGCGTCAACGGCCCGCCTGCCAGCGGTGCCGAGCCTGAACTCGCCTAGCGCCCGCCTGCCCTGCGGCGAGCGAGAATGAAAGGCGGCCTGCCTGTGCAGATCCACGTCGAACGAGATGTCTTCGCCGATGCGGTGGCCTGGACGGCGCGCGCCCTGCCTGCCCGTCCCACCGTGCCCGTGCTGGCCGGGATGCGGTTGCACGCTTCCGGCGACGAGCTGACCCTGTCCAGCTTCGATTACGACGTCTCTGCGCTGGCCAAGATCGCCGTGGACACCCAGGCCCCGGGCAGCGCGCTGGTCTCCGGCCGGCTGCTCGCCGAGATCAGCAGGAGCCTGCCCGGCCGCCCCGTCCAGATCACC
>DASWGE010000387.1:0-1588 GCA_036393895.1 Streptosporangiaceae bacterium
CCGTCCTGCTTGTGCTTGAAGATGTTGTAGCCATGCGGTGCGCGCTGCAGCGGCAGCCTGTGCGTGATGACCCGCGTCGGGTCGATCTCACCGCGTTCGATGCGTTCCAGCAGCGGCTTCATGTAGCGCTGAACATGGCACTGGCCGGTCCGCAGGGTCAGCGACCGGTTCATCCACGAGCCAGCCGGAAGCTTGTCCGCCAACCCGCCGTAGTCTCCGATGACCGAGACGACGCCGCCGTTGCGGCAGCACATGATCGCCTCCCGGAGGGCGTACGGCCGTTCGGATTCGGCTCGGGTCGCCTGCTTGGCGCGATCGTATGCGCTGATCGGCGCGCTGCCGTGCGTGGCTTCCATCCCGACAGCCTCGATGCACTTGTCGGGTCCCCGGCCGCCGGTCAGCTCCATCAGTTCGGATCGCACGTCAACCTGGGTGAAGTTGATCGGGATATGGCCGGCCTCCTCGGCCATCGCGAGCCGGTACGGCTCCTTATCGATGGCAATGACCCGGTCGGCCCCGAGCAGCCGCGCGCTGTCCATGGCGAACTGCCCGACGGGCCCCGCCCCCCAGACCGCAACGATGTCGCCGGGTGTGATGTCGCACATCTCGGCGCCCATGTAGCCGGTCGGCAGGATGTCGGACAGGAACAGTACCTGTTCGTCGCTCAGGCCCGATTCGATCTTCAGGGGGCCGACGTCAGCGAACGGCACCCTGGCGTAATCAGCCTGGCCGCCGGCGTAGCCGCCGGTGAGGTGGGAGTAGCCGAAGAGGCCCGCGGTGGGGTGGCCGAAGAACTTCTCGGCTAGGCCCGCGTTCGGGTTGGTGTTCTCGCAGCACGAGTACAGGCCGGTCTGGCAGGCGAAACACGCCCCGCAGGCGATCGGGAACGGAACCACCACTCGGTCGCCAACGCGTAGCTGATCAGGGCTTATACCGTCGCCAATCTCGATGACCTCGCCCATGAACTCATGGCCCAGCACGTCGCCTTTCTGCATGGTCGGCACGTACCCGTCCAGCAGGTGCAGGTCGGAACCGCAGATGGCCGTGCTGGTGATCTTCACGATCGCGTCGCGGCGGTTGAGTATCGCCGGGTCAGGCACTTCCTGGACCTCGACGGTGTTGCGGCTGATCCAGCAGTTGGCTTTCATGACAGCACCTCCGCCAGTTCCTCTGGCCACAACGGGCGGGCCGGATGCTGCGGGAATTCGCGCCGCGCCCATTTCCCGCCCGGCGCGCCCTCAGACCTGACCACTTCGCCAGTCTCAGCCACCTGCTTGAACCTGCGCAGGTCATCGTCGAGCCGCAGACTCGGGTTCGCGCCGAAATAGCGCGCCGCGGCCGCCGCCAGCCTGGCGGCGGGCATGCTGTAGCGCAGCGTCACGTGAACCTCGGTGCCGCGGCGGCCGGGCGCAGGTGTGAAGCGGACATCGCCCTCGCTGTAAACCGCGGCCTTGTCGAGCGACCGCCAGGCCAGCCATTCCCCGGCCACGTCGCCAGTGATCTCGGCGTCCCACTCGACAGTCCTGCCGAACGGCGCGCTCACCCGCCAGTGACTAGTGGCCGGACCCGTCATGGTCACCTCGTCGAG
>DASWGE010000388.1:0-5327 GCA_036393895.1 Streptosporangiaceae bacterium
GCTCCCCACGCGGCCAGCACGGCAAGCGCCTCGGCGGCAGACGCGTCCCACGGAGTTAGGTTCCGCCGCAGGTCAGCCATGCCGAGCAGGACGGCGCACTCGGTCAGTGCCACGGCCAGCACGGCCGCACGCCTGGGCAGCACGAGCGGGCACGCGGCCAGCGCGATCAGCCAGCCCGTCACGGCGGCGACGGACCAGGACAACCTGCCGAATACGACGAACATCGCGTTGGCTGTCAGCACTGCCCCAAGGGCCGGCCCGGGAAATCTCCTGATCACCGCGATCGGCGCGGTCCCGAGCAGGCCGAGCGTCAGCGCGGCGGCCGGGTTCAGCGGGCCAGCAGCCTTGCCTGACTCTGCTGCAGCGGCGGCTGCCAGCACCGCGGCGATTGCGATCGGCCCAATCGGCCTCCGGTAGTCCGCGGCGACCAGTGCCAGCACCCGCTCCATCAGCGCGCCTGGCCACGATGGGCGGGTCCGCCGCGACGCTGTATCTGTCACCCCACCAGCATGCATCGCCGGGGCGACTAGCTGCGTGCACCTGGGGCGGGAACCAGCCCCCAACTCAAGTACTAGCCGTAGAAGACCCGTTCCATCACTGCCCTGGCCCGCCGCGCGGCCCGGCGCCAGTCCTGCACGAGGTCCTGCGAGCCGTCTGGCGGATAGCCAAGCAGCCGCGCGGTGCCCGCCAGCTCGGGCTGCCCGGCCGGGAGCACGTCGGACGCGCGGCCGGTGACCAGCATCACCGCATTCCTGATCCGCGTGGCTAGCAGCCAGGACGTGGTCAGCGCCGCGGCATCGTCCGGCGCGAGCAGCCCTTCGTCCCTGGCCGCCGCCAGGGCCGCGAGTGTCCGCGTCGTCCGCAGCGCTGGCACCGCATCCCCGTGTCTGAGCTGGAGCAGTTGCGCCACCCACTCCGCGTCGGAAAGGCCGCCGGGACCGAGCTTGACGTGCAGGGCCGGCTCGACGCCACGAGGCATGCGCTCCGCCTCCATCCGGGCTTTAATTCTCTTGATTTCCCTTACCGGACCCTCGGCCATCCCCCCGGCCGGATAGCGGACGTCGTCGGCGAGCGCGCGGAACGCCTCGCCCAGCGCGGTGTGGCCAGCCACCGGGTCGGCCCGCAGGAGCGCCTGTATTTCCCAGGGCCGCGCCCACCTGCCGTAGTAGGCGCGGTACGCGGTCAGCGTCCTGACCAGCGGGCCCTGCCTGCCTTCTGGCCGTAGGTCCGCGTCGACGCGCAGGGCTGGATCGGGGCCTGGACGGGCGAGCAGGCGGCGCAGTTCCTCGGCGACCGAGTGCGCGGCCCTGGTCGCGGCCTCCTCGCTGGCACCGGGGACCGGCTCGTAGACGAACAGGACATCGGCGTCGCTGCCGTAGCCCATCTCGTGCCCGCCGAACCTGCCCATGGCGACCACGCAGATCCGCACGATGCCCGCCGAGCCAGCGACCGCGGCGCCGGCCAGCTCGAGCGCCCCCGCGATCGTTACAGTCGTGACCGTGCCGACCGCCTCGGCGACCAGGTCGGAATCAAGCTTGCCCAGCAGGTCGGCGGCCGCGGTGCGGAAGAGCTCCCGGCGGCGGATCGCGAGCAGCCCGGGCACCGCGCCCTCGCGGGCTGCCTGCGCATGCCGGCGCAGCACAGCTTCGGCCTCGGCATGCAGCGCATCGGCCTGCCGCGGGGCCAGCAAGGCGTCATCCGCCAGCATCGCGACCGCATCAGGGGCGCGCAGCAGCAGGTCGGCGGCATACCGGCCGGAGGCGAGCAGCCTAGCCATCCGCCACGCGACGTTGGTGTCGTCACGCAGCAGCCGCAGGTACCAAGGTGAACCTCCGAGTGCCTCGCTGACCTGCCGGAACGCGAGCAGTCCGGCGTCCGGCCGTGGCGCGTCGGCGAACCAGCCGAGCATCGCGGGCAGCAGCGCCCGCTGAATGGCCGCCTTCCTTGATACGCCGGTGGTCAGTGCGCCGATGTGGCGAAGTGCGCCGGCCGGGTCGTCGTACCCGAGCGCCTCCAGCCGCTCGGCCGCGGCACGCGAGGTGAGCCTGATCACGTCTCCGGGCAGCCGTGCGACCGCGTCGAGAAGCGGCCGGTAGAACAGCTTCTCGTGCAGCTGCCTGACGACCGCGGCCTGCTGGCGCCACTGCGTCATCAGCTGGTCCGCCGGGGCGCCGGGGTCAGCCGACAGGTCGGCTGGCCCCGGGGCACGCGAGCCGGCAGCCAGGGCACCGGCGTAGCGCATCGACCGCAGCGCCCGGCCGATCTGCCGCAAGATCGCCGGGTTGGCCGGCAGCGAGTGGGTCCGCCGCAGCTGGCGCAGCTGGAGCAGGTGCTCGACCACCCGCAGGAACCGGTAGGCATCGGCCAGGCTGGCGGCGTCCAGCCTGGCCACGTAGCCGCCGGCGGCCAAGGCGGCGAGCGCGGGCAGCGTCGCCGGGTCGCGCAGCGTCTCGTCGGCCCTGCCGTGCACGAGCTGGAGCAGCTGGACGGCGAACTCGATGTCCCGCAGCCCGCCGGGTCCCAGCTTGATCTCACGGTCGGCGTCCCCGGCAGGCAGGCTGGCGACGACCCGGCGGCGCATCGCCTGGACGTCGGCGACGAAGTCCGCCCGTTGGGCGGCCTGCCAGACCAGCGGCGTAATAGCGTCGATGTACTCGCGGCCGAGCACGGCGTCACCGGCGACCGGCCTGGCCTTGAGCAGCGCCTGGAACTCCCAGGTCTTTGCCCAGCGCTGAAAGTAGGCGCGATGACTGGCAAGGGTGCGCACCAGCGGGCCGTTGCGGCCCTCTGGACGCAGGTTCGCGTCGACGGGGAACAGCGATCCTTCAGGCCCTATGTCGGAGCACACCCTGATCATCGCGCCGGCGAGCTGGGTGGCCGTGCGCAGCGCGCCGGTCTCGGTCCCGGGATCGGCCGGCTCGGCGGGCTCGGCAACGAAGATGACATCCACGTCGCTGGCGTAATTGAGCTCCCTGGCGCCGCACTTACCCATGGCGATCACGGCGAGCCTGCAACCTGGCGCGTCGGGTGGCAGCTGCGCTGTCGCGATGGCCAGCGCTGCCTGCAGCGCGGCTGCCGCGAGGTCGGCCAGCTCCGCCATGACCTCGTCGATCGCCGTGGCGCCGGTCAGATCCCTCGCTGCGATGTGCAGCAGCGCCCGCTTGTACCCGATACGCAGCGCGTCGGGATCGGCCGCGGCGAGCACGCTGGCGCGCAGCTCACCGGAGCCGCGCTGCTGGCCCGCGTCCAAATCGCCCAGCAGCCGCCAGTCGGCTGGGTGCCTGAGCAGGTGGTCGGCCAGCGCGGCGCTCGTGCCGAGGACTGCGGCCAGCCCAGCCCGCAGTCCATCATCGGCACGCAGCGCGACCAGGAGTTGCTCGTCAGGCAGCAGCCTGGCCAGGCCGGCGAGTGCCAGGTCCGGGTCGGGCGCCGCGGCCAGGGCCGTGATGATCGGCGCGTCCCTCCCGAGGAGGTCAAGTCCCAGCTCATCGGCGAGCAGCCGCTGAGCATCTGCCGTGTCGGCGAAGCCGAGCGCGGCCAGTCGCCCGGCCAGCGTCATTCCCCGCGGCATGCTCACGCGTGCCACGCTAGCGTCAGGGGGTCAGCAGCAGTACCGCGTAGGCGGCGAGCCAGTGCTCGACCATGTAGTCATCGCCGATCACGTGCGGCAGCGCCGCATCGGCGTGCACCCGCGCGGCCCTCAGCGCGGGCTCGATCCGGTTGTCGCCTGGCGGCAGGGTCTCGGCGACCTTGCGCCAGCACCAGGCCCGGCTGGCGTTCAGGCCATGCAGGTGAGCGATCTGCCCGTCGCCTGAGTCAGCCACGAAGGCCGGTTCGGACAGCGCCGCGGCTACGAGCCTCACAAGGATGACAAGTACCGGTCGAGCTCGAACTCGGTGACCTGGCGGCGGTAGTCCCGCCATTCCTCGCGCTTGTTGCGCAGGAAGAAGTCGAACACGTGCTCGCCCAGCGTCTCGGCGACAAGCTCGCTGCTCTGCATGACGTTGCAGGCATCCGACAGACTCTGCGGCAGCGGCTCGATGCCGAGCGCGCGCCGCTCGGCGGGGGTCAGCGCCCAGACGTCGTCCTCGGCCCCCGGCGGCAGTTCGTAGTCCTCCTCGATCCCCTTCAGCCCGGCCGCGAGGATGACGGCGAACGCCAGGTAGGGGTTGCAGGCCGGGTCGAGCGAGCGGAACTCGATCCTCGTCGCGTTTCCCTTCTTCGGCTTGTACATGGGCACCCGGACCAGCGCTGACCTGTTGTTGTGCCCCCAGCAGACGTAGGCAGGGGCCTCACCGCCCGCTCCGGCGATCCGCTCCGGGCCGCCCCAGAGCCGCTTGTATGAGTTGACCCACTGGTTGCACACCGCCGTGATCTCGGCCGCGTGCGTGAGCAGACCCGCGATGAATGACCGCCCGACCTTGGAGATCTGGAATTCGCCGCCCGGGTCGTGGAATACATTCCTGTCGCCTTCGAACAGCGACATGTGAGTGTGCATCCCCGAGCCCGGATACTCGGTGAACGGCTTCGGCATGAACGTGGCGTAGACGCCCTGCTCGAGCGCGACCTCCTTCATGGCCAGCCGGAATGACATGACGTTGTCGGCGGTGCTCAGGGCGTCTGCGTAGCGCAGGTCGATCTCCTGCTGGCCGGGGGCGCCCTCGTGATGGCTGAATTCCACCGAGATGCCCATGGTCTCCAGCATCGTGATCGCCGACTTGCGGAAGTCGTGCGCAATGCTGTGCGGCGTGTGGTCGAAGTAGCCGCCCTGGTCGATCGGCCGCGGCTTCGCACCGCCCTCGGGCCGCTCTCTGAGCAGGAAGAACTCGATCTCGGGGTGGGTGTAGAAGGTGAACCCCATCCGGCCAGCCTTGGCCAGCGCGCGCTTGAGCACGTACCGGGGGTCGGCGTGCGACGGTGACCCGTCGGGCAGCAGGATGTCGCAGAACATCTTGCCGACGCCCGCCTCGTCGTCGCCCAGAGGCATCAGCTGGAACGTCGACGGGTCGGGCTTGGCGATCATGTCGGCCTCGTAGACCCGGGAGAAGCCCTCGATCGCCGACCCGTCGAAGCCGATGCCCTCGGCGAACGCGCCCTCGAGCTCGGCAGGGGCCACGGAGACCGACTTGAGGTAGCCGAGCACGTCGGTGAACCAGAGCCGGACGAACCGGATGTTGCGCTCCTCAAGCGTGTGCAGTACGAACTCTTCCTGCCTGTCCACGGGGCCAGTCTGCCCCGTCCGTGTTTCCGGGCGGTAACGCGGCACCACCTAAGCTGAAGTCGTGCCTCAGCTTCGAATCGCTCTCGCCCAGGTCGAGTCCACCGTC
>DASWGE010000389.1:0-2257 GCA_036393895.1 Streptosporangiaceae bacterium
CGAGCACCAAGCCGAGTGGCCGGAAACCCGCCTCGCGGACCAGCAGGAACTCGTTGACCGACAAGTCTGAAGTGAAAATGCCACCGGCCTTGCCCGGCGTCAGCTCCGCGAGCCGCTTGATCGCGTCCTGCGGTACGCCCAACGCCCCGAAATCGGCTGACTTCTGGTCGGTCATGCTGCTCCTTGGACTGCGTAATGCTGCTGGTTTTGGGTCTCAGACCTTGCCGAGCCTGATCCTGGCCGCCTGCCTGCGCTGCGGATCGAGGGACAGGATCGCCAGGCTGGGCCGCTCCACGGCTCGGGCGGACTTGGAGAAATGAGTGATCGCGGTGCCGACGATGGTCATCTCGGCGACATGGTCACGCGCGCCTTCCTGGGCCGGGCACTCATGCTCGCCGACACGCATGTCCATGCGCTGGATGACGACTCCCTCGGCGCCGAGTTCGCGCACGTCCCGCTGCAACTGATCCCTGGCATCGTGCCTGGTGTTGTTGATCAGGTCGGTGTAGCCGCTAACCTCGGTGTTCCCGCTTATCCAGCGGCTGGTCTGGTTCCTGGTGAGCCAGTCGTCGTGCCGGGCGCCGATCGAGATTCCGAGCGCGAGGCCGACCGGAACCACGCCGTCCGCGATCAGCTTGGCGAAGTCCTGGCCCGACACATCGGAGGTGAACGGGCGTTTCAGGGGCATCGCGCCTGGCGCGCGAACCGCCGTGCCGATGGCCTTGAACTCAAGGCCGCCGCCGACCGGAAAAGGCCCCATCGTGAGCGAAACGCCGACCACGCCATGCCCGCCCAGCTGCGCGCATTCCGCCGCCATCCGCCCGATCGCCGCGCGCCTGGCCGCGTACATGGTCTGGACCAGCGGCCCGTAGGACGCCCCGGAGCCTGAGCTCGATACCGAGGTGGTGGTGCCCTGGTAACCGCCCCATCCAGTACCGAACCGGCTGTAACTGCCGAAGTAGGCATAGCTGGGGCAGCCGTAGCCGCCCCGGTAACCGAGGTTATAGACCGCCGCGCCGAGCACCTGGCCGACGGGCTCGAATCCGACGCTCCTGATCGCCGCGAACTCGTCGGTGCTGAGTGCTGAACTCCAGGTCCCGCTGGCCTTCATCTCGGCCATGCGGGCCTGAGCGGCCGGCGGAAGGCCCTGGCCTGACCATGGTGAACTCACAATCCAACGCCCCTTCGCGCCAACGCGGGCCGCTCTCCCGACTCTACTGTGCGTGCCTAGCCGTGGCCATCTTGAGCATCCCACTCCTCGTTGCGCCGGCGGACGGTCTCGAGCGCGCGCGCCGCCTCTTCCCTCGTGTTGTAGGGACCCAGCCGGTCCTTGCCCGGGCACCCGGCATCCGGCTCAACGGCGTGGTGTTTCAGGCAGAACCACCAGTGCTGCTCAGTGTCCATGCCAACTAGACTCTCAGATCATGGTCACCAGTTTGCGGCCCGGCCGGATCTCGGCGACGCGGCAGGTTCCCGCGCAGATCAGGCGGCCCGAGTACGTCGGCAAGAAGTACCCGAAGATCGGCGAGCCCAATGTGAAGGACGCCGAAACCATCGCGGCGATGCGCGTCGCAGGTCGGATCGCCGCCCAGGCTCTGGCCGAGGTCGGCAGGCACGTCGAGCCCGGGGTCACGACCGACGAACTGGACCGGATCGGGCACGAGTTCCTGATCGACCACGACGCCTATCCGAGCACGCTGGGCTACCGCGGTTACCCGAAATCGCTGTGCGCCTCGCTGAACGAGGTGATCTGCCACGGCATTCCCGACGACACGGTTATGGCCGAAGGGGACATTGTCAATATCGACATCACCGCTTACATCGGCGGCGTTCACGGCGACACGAACGCGACCTTTCTCGCCGGTGACGTGGACACCGAGTCTCGGATGCTGGTCGAGCGGACCAGGGAGGCCACGATGCGCGGCGTCAAGGCCGTGGCTCCCGGCCGCGCGCTCAACGTGATCGGCCGGGTGATCGAGTCGTACGCGCGCCGGTTCGGCTACGGCGTTGTGCGCGACTTCACCGGGCATGGCATCGGGACGACGTTCCATTCCGGGCTGATCGTCCCCCACTTCGACGACCCCGATGTGGACCTCGAGATGGAGCCAGGGATGACGTTCACGATCGAGCCGATGCTGACCCTCGGGACCATCGACTACGACATGTGGTCCGACGGCTGGACCGCGGTTACCCGCGACCGGAAGCGCACCGCGCAGTTTGAGCACACGGTGCTGGTCACCGGCGACGGATACGAGAT
>DASWGE010000390.1:0-1938 GCA_036393895.1 Streptosporangiaceae bacterium
ACGGCGATCTTGATGGCCTGGATCTCGGTGTGCGCGCCCTTGTTGCCGACGGTATCCATCAGCCAGGCAGTCTTCAGCACCAGCAGCCTCGCCTGCTCGATCCTGACCCGGGACTCAGCGATCCAGTCCTGGATCACGCCCTGGTCGGCGATCGGCCTGCCCCAGGCGACCCGGCTGACCGCGCGGCGGCAGAGCGCCTCGAGGGCCCGTTCGGCCGAGCCGATCTGGCGCATGCAGTGATGGATCCGGCCAGGACCGAGCCTGGCCTGGGCGATGGCGAAGCCATCTCCCTCGCCCGCGATCAGGTTGGCGGCCGGAACCCGCACGTCCCGGAACTCGATCTCGGCGTGACCGCCGTGGGTCGAATCGGTGAAGCCGAAGACCCGCATGCTCCGCTTGATCGTGACCCCCGGCGTGTCGGGTGACACGCAGATCATCGACTGCTGACGATGACGGTCGGCACTGGGGTTCGTTTTGCCCATGACGATGAAGAGCTTGCAGCGCGGGTCCATCGCGCCAGACGACCACCATTTGCGGCCGTTAATCACGTATTCGTCGCCGTCACGCTCGATCCTGGTCGCGATGTTGGTCGCGTCAGACGAGGCGACGTCGGGCTCGGTCATGCAGAACGCTGACCTGATCTCGCCGTCCAGCAGCGGCAGCAGCCACCGCTGGACCTGCTCTGCGCTGCCGAACTCCGCGAGTACCTCCATGTTCCCGGTATCGGGAGCCGCGCAGTTCAGTGCCTCGGGTGCGATCGCGCCGCTGCGGCCGGTGATCTCAGCCAGCGGGGCGTACTGGAGGTTGGTGAGCCCGGCGCCGTGCTTCTCCGCGATCTCGCCGATCTGGTCCTTGTGCTTCCGCACGGTCAGGAACAGGTTCCACAAACCCTGTCGGCGGGCCTCGGCCTTCAGGTCGTCGATCACGGCCGGCCGCTGCCAGATCTTGCCGGCCGATTCGGCCTCGGCGACCTGATCGGCGAAGGCCGACTCAGCCGGGTAGACGTGGGAGTCCATGAAGGCGAGCAATTTGCCGCGAAGTTCCTCGGTTCGTGCGTCATATCCGAAGTCCACCTAGCGCCTCCCGACGAGTCCGGACAAGCATGCCTACCGACCAGTACGGTGACACGTTACGGTCTGGACATGGCGCAGGTCGAGACGGCGCCATGCTCGTCCTGCCCCGCGAGGTGGCCTCCGGCGCGTACGGCGCGGAACGAGCGGCCGCGACGGTCTGGGCCGGGTACCAGATGAGGGACGGCGGCGGCTTCTTTGCCGGGTGGGACGAGTTCGACCAATCCGGCCGGGCCTGTTCTGCGAATTGTTTTTGTGCTTAGGTGCTCGCCTAGCGAAGTCGACCGCAAACCGTCGGCATCTTGCCGCTTGGCGCATCTGAACCCCGCGGTTTACCGGGACGTTCCTTGAGGTATCTGGCGCATCACGAGGGCGATGTGGATGTCATGACTGTGTGTAGTCGGTGTGTAACTCAGATCACGAGTCCGGACCGGGGGCAGCGGCGTCTTAGTAGTGACCGAACATGAGGGAGCTACCGTACATGACCACAGTGACCACCGCCGTTAACGCGGCACCCGTCACCGGGGCACCAGTCGCCGACTCGACCATGGAGCCTGCCACATCGGCTCAAGACAACTTCGAGCAGCAGGTCAGGCCCTACATCGGCCAACTGTACCCGGCGGCGCTTCGGATGACTCACAACCCGGCCGACGCCGAGGACCTGGTCCAGGACACCCTGGCCAAGGCCTACACCGCCTTTAGCCAGTTCACGCCGGGCACCAACCTCCGCGCCTGGCTGAACAAGATCCTCGCCAACACATTCATCAACACTTACCGCAAGCGCAAGCGCGAACCCGCCATCGCCCCCGGCGCCGACCCCGCCAGCGACTGGCACACCAGCGCCGACCCCCTCGCGCCGACCGCGCGT
>DASWGE010000391.1:0-2670 GCA_036393895.1 Streptosporangiaceae bacterium
TGATTCTCGGCCTGATCGAAGAGGCGACGAGCCGCGCCAGGGTCGGCGAGGTCGGCCTGCACGGCGTGCACGGTGCCTCCCGCCGCCTTGATGCCGGCAACGACGTCTGCCGCAGCGTCGGCATTGCTGAGGTAGCTGAAGACCACGGCTGCTCCGTCGGGGCCAGGCGCTCCGCGATCGCGCGGCCAATCCCACGTGAGCCGCCGGTGACGAGCGCCGCTTTATGTTGCAATCCGGCCACAGCCGGACTATTCCACGTCACCCGGATCAGCTCCGCGCGGCCCTGCCGTCATGATCGCGGACTGTTCTCAGAATCCGGTCGGAGCCAGCCCGGGATAGCCAGCCGCCTGCCGCCTGAGGCATATTTAACTCATAACCGTTGCGGACGACAGTTCGAATCCTTATTCGGACTAGAGTCTTGTCTGACACACATGCGTCGCTGACGGAGGCAGAACGCGATGGTCTATGTGCTGGCACTGGCTGCCTCGCTGGTTAACGCCCTGACGAGCGTCCTCCAGCGGCTCGGAGTGCAGAATGCGCCCGCCGATGCGACATTAAGGCTCAGCCTGCTCAGGTACGCGATGCGCCGGGGAGTTTGGCTGCTCGGCTTCGCGCTGATGATCCTCTCTTTCCTGCTCCAGGCCATCGCCCTGCACGTCGGGAGGCTCTCGGAGGTCCAGCCGATCCTGACCACCGAGCTGGTGTTCCTCGCGGCGATTCTCGCCATCTGGTTCAGGTTCCCGATCGGCCGCCGCGAGTGGATCGGCGCGATCGCCGTGGCCGCTGGCCTGTCGGGCTTTCTGTACTTCGCGCAACCCGAGTACGGCATGACGTCGCCGCCAGGATGGCGTTGGGCTGTGGCCGGCGGGATATGCGCCGGGATCATCGTCATCGCGGTCTTCCTGGCCATGCGCGGACCTCGCTGGTGGCGGGCGGCCATGTTCGGAACCGCTGCGTCGGTCAGCTTTGCCTTCACCGCGGCGTGCACCAAGGTCGTCTCGGGTTTCGCCGCAGCCGACTGGACTCAGCTGTACAAGCACTGGCAGGTCTATGCGCTCGCCGTCTTCGGGGCCATGGCAGTGTTCCTGACCCAGAACGCCATCCACGCCGGCCCGCTTGTCGCTTCCCAGTCGAGTCTGGTCCTAGTAGACCCGCTGGCCAGCATCTGCATCGGCATCGGACTCTTCGGCGACGATCTGCATACCGGCGGTGCCTCTGGTCCCCTTGAGGCGCTCTCGCTGCTGGTCGCGTTCGGCGGGGCCGTCTGGCTCGCCCGCTCTCCGCTGATCGCCGCGATGAACGAGGGCGAGCGCCTTGAGCTGCAGCCGAGGCGGTCGCGGTCTGAGCCGCTGCCCGGCATCGCGCCCTGACCGGCCTTGGACTTCGAGATCCCGGCGGAACTCGCCGCCTACCTCGCCGAGCTTGACGCCTTCATCGAGCGCGAGATCCGTCCGCTCGAGCAGTCCGAGGACAACATCAGGTTCTTCGATCACCGGCGCGAGGACGCCAGGACGGACTGGGGTCGCGGCGGCCTGCCGAACAGGGAGTGGGAGGCGCTGCTGCGCGAGGTTGTGCGCCGGGCCGATGCGGCCGGCCACTACCGGTACGCTTTCCCGGCCGAGTACGGCGGCAAGGACGGCACGAACCTGGGCATGGCCATCATTCGCGAGCATCTGGCGAGCAAAGGCCTGGGGCTGCATTGCGACCTGCAGAACGAGCACATGATCGTCGGCAACAACGTCGGCCTGTTGCTGATGATCAGGTACGGGACGGCCGAGCAGCGGGCCGAATGGACCGAGGGCCTTGCGGGCGGCCGGAAGGGCTTCGCGTTCGGGATCACCGAGCCCGCGCACGGTTCCGATGCCACGTTCATGGAGACAACCGCCGTCCGGGTGAAGGGGGATGGGGAGGCGGGCGGGGAGTGGGTGATCAATGGCGAGAAGACCTGGAACACCGGGGTGCATGCCGCATCGGCTGACCTGATCTTCGCCCGGACCAGCGGCCAGCCGGGCGACGCCGACGGGATCACCGCCTTTCTCACCCCCGTCAGCTCGCCTGGCTTCACGATCGAGGAATACCTGTGGACCTTCAACATGCCGACCGACCACGCGCGTATCAGCCTGCATGACGTCCGGGTGCCGGCCAGCGCGGTGTTCGGCGGCGAGGGCCGCGGCCTGCAGGTCGTGCAGCACTTCTTCAACGAGAACCGGATCAGGCAGGCCGCATCCAGCCTCGGGGCCGCGCAGTACTGCATTAGCGAGTCCGTCGCCTACGCCAAAGAGCGCAAGCCATTCGGCAAGCCGCTGGCGGCCAATCAAGCGATCCAGTTCCCGCTCGTGGAGTTGCAGACGCAGTGCGAGATGCTGCGCGCGCTGATCCACAAGACCGCCTGGCTGATGGACACCTACGGCCCGTTCTCCGCCTCCGACAAGGTGTCGATGTGCAACTACTGGGCCAACCGGCTGTGCTGCGAGGCCGCCGACCGGGCCATGCAGGTGCACGGCGGACTCGGCTACTCGCGGCACAAGCCGTTCGAGCACATCTACCGGCACCACCGCCGTTACCGGATCACAGAAGGCGCCGAGGAGATCCAGATGCGCCGCGTCGCCGGGTACATGTTCGGCTACATGCACCAGCGCGCCCCGAAGGGCGTAAGCGAGAGCTGATGGC
>DASWGE010000392.1:0-3925 GCA_036393895.1 Streptosporangiaceae bacterium
GACGCGCGCCGAACTGCCGGCCGGCGAACGTCCGGCGGCGAGAGCACCGCTTCCTAAGCACCTCAGGGACCGGGCGGCGGCGGGTCAGCACGGAAGGAATGCGATGACCCGCATCCCCCGCATGATCGACTACGTCGATAAATTCATCGGGCACCTCCGAGCCCGCGTCCCCGCCGGGCTCAGCCGCAAGACCATGACTTACGCGGGCGCCGGGCTGGCGCTCGCCGGCGTCGCAGGCGCTGCGGCAGCCGCCGGCCTGCTCGGCCATGCCACGGCCGCTGGCACCAAACACGCCATCGCCGCCAAGCGCACCGCGCAGGCGCAGGACGATGAGACGTGGGCCGCGGTGGCGAGGATCGTGGCCAGCACCACTATCCCCAAGCCCCGGCACGCGCAACTGCCCGCACAGGACGTGCTCACCCCGGCTGGCACCAGCGGCCCCCAGACGTCTATGCCGATCACGCCAGCCCGCTACGCGAACGCCAAGACAATCGTGCGCGAGGCCATCGCCAAGCACATGGGCCTGCGCTCGGCTGTCATCGCCGTCGCCACTTCTATGCAGGAGTCAACATTGCTGAACCTGTCCTATGGCGACAGTGACTCACTTGGCCTGTTCCAGCAGCGGCCGTCCTGCGGCTGGGGCACCCCAGCACAGATCCAGCGTCCCGCCTACGCGGCAGACGCGTTCCTCAACGCTCTCCACGGCTACCAGGCCAGCAACCCGGACTGGGCCCGCCAGCCACTCTGGGAGCCAGCCCAGGGGGTCCAGGGATCGGCTTTCCCCACGGCCTACGCCAGATGGGAGGCGCAGGCAGCGCACCTCGTCGCGGCTGTCGCCGAGCACATGGTCTGACCCGAGCCCCGTGCCGACCGTACCCCCAAGGCCTCGGCGCGGACCGCGGCAGCGCTCACCCCTCAAGCGCCGCCGCCCCCAGCGTGTGCCCCGTCTCCTGCCCCCGTGGGAGGCGGGGCACACCACCAATGGCTATGAGTGGCCGGGACCGCGAATATTAAGGACTGGCTAATTTCCGGTCAGCCTGGTCGGGGCAGTGTCCGCGATGCTGTAGAACATTCGCCATGGAGAACTTCCTGACCCAGGTGATGACGAGCCACGGCTACCTGGCACTGATTATCTTTGCCTTCGTCGAGGCATGCTGCATCCCGATCTCCTCGGAGATCACATTCGCCTTCGCCGGGGTCATCGCCTTCCAGCATCCCGACAAGTTCACCATCGCCGCCGTGATCATCATCGGCACGCTCGCCGAGATGGGCGGCTCGCTAACGTCGTACGCCGTCGGGCGGCGCGGCGGGCGGCACCTGCTTGACAGATATGGCAGGTGGGTGCTGATCAGCCAGTCGGACCTGGACAGGGCCGAGCGGTTCTTCGCCGGGCGTGGTACCTGGGCGGTCGCGGTGGCCAGGGCGCTGCCGCTGGTGCGGTGCTTTGCCTCGTTCGGGGCCGGAGTGGTCGAGGTCCCGCTCCTGCCGTTCACGATCTTCAGCCTGATCGGCACGGCGGCCTGGGCGTCTGGCCTGACCTTGCTCGGCTACAACCTGGGAACGACCGTCGACAAGTTCTTCAAGTCGTTCTCGGTGATCGGCGTCATCCTGGTGGTCGTCCTGCTCGCCGGCCTGATCGCGCACCGCGTGCACGCGATCAGGAAGGACGGACATCGCGCCGCCGGCCTGCACCATGGCGGCGCCCGGCACGCCGCAGGCTCGCACGGTGCCAGCTCGCCTGATGGCACCCGTTCAGATGTCGGCATGTCAGAGCAGCCCGCGCAGACGCCGACGTCGGCTGCCGCCCCGCGCTGGCCGGGGAACGGCTCGCGCGACAGCAACGGGCCTGGACGGGTCGGCGGGGCACATCGCAGCGGCCGCGGGCCTTCCTCCTGAGCCCGGAATCGCCTTAGTCAGTCAGCGCCTGATAGACGAGCTGGCGTAGCTGCGGCCAGATCGGGTGGGCGCTCGACGGCAGCAGCTGTGTGAAGAACGAGACAGTGAGCCCAGTCGCGGGATCGACGAAGAACGCGGTGCTGGCCGCGCCGCCCCACGAGAACTCCCCCTCGTTGCTGAGCGACCGGCCCGGCACGGGGTCGAGCACCACAGCGAAGCCCAGCCCGAAGCCGACCCCCCTGAACCGCGCCTCGGCGAAAAGCGGCCGGCCGAACGCGTCAAGATCGGCGCCGCCGGGGAGGTGGTTGCGGGTCATGAAGGCCACCGTCCGCGGGCTGAGCAGCGTGACCCCCCCGAGCTGGCCAGCCGGGCTGTCCGGTGTCCCCAGCAGCATGGAGGTGAACCTGTGGTAGTCGGCCGCCGTGCCGACCAGCCCCCCGCCGCCGCCGAGGAACGCAGGCCGTTTCCTTGCCACCGCGCCGAGCGCGTCCAGCCTGGCCGCCTTCCGGCCAGGCCCGGGGGTGTATAGCGCGGCTAGCCGCGCCCGGTCATCGTCGGGTATCCAGAAGCCGGTCTCGGTCATCCCGAGCGGCCCGAAGATCCGGCTGGCGAAAAACTCGTCGAGCCCCGATCCTGCGGCGACCTCGATGACCCGGCCGAGCACGTCGGTCGACACCGAGTAGTTCCACTCGGCACCTGGCTGGTACAGCAGCGGCAGCCCCGCCCACAGGTCGCAGCAGGCCGCCAGGTCGGCGCCCCTCGGGGTGCCCCATTCGAAGCCCTTCCCCCGGTAAAGGGCATCGACCGGATGCGATCGGTGAAAGCCGTATGTCAGGCCGGATGTATGTGTGAGCAGGTGCCAGATCCGCACCGGTTCGGTGGCCGGGACGGTGACCTGCCTGATGTCGGACCCGCCCGTAAAGACCCGCAGATCGGCGAAGGACGGGATGAACTTGCTGACCGGATCGGTGAGCTCGAACGCGCCTTCCTCGTACAGGATCATGGCGGCGACCGACGTGATCGGCTTTGTCATCGAGTAGATCCGCCAGATCGTGTCCGTCTCCACGGGCAGGCCGGCCTCCATGTCGCGCTGGCCGGATGCCGACACGTAGGCCAGCCTCCCGTGCCTGCTCACGGTCAGCAGCCAGCCGGGCAGCCTGCCGTCGTCGACGTACCGCCCGAAGTGCTTGTCGAGCCGAGCCAGCCTGCCGGGATCGAGTCCCACCTCGCCAGGTTCTACGTCAGGACTTAGTTCGCCCACCGCTCAGCCTTCCTGCCGGATCTGTCGCTATGCCTCATATAGCAAGATCCCAGCCGTAACAGCAAGAGCCTGGCTGCTCGCATCGCGATGCTCCCGAATCAGCTCGCTACCCTGCGCTCATGTGCGCCGCGAACGGCTGCGGCACCCCGGACCTGCCATCGGACCAGGCGACGTAGAGGCCAGGGCGATGCTATCTGCTTCCTTTTTGCGATAGCAGTAGCTTGATGCTGGTTCTTTGTTACAGCTCAGTCAAGTTGCATTGCAATGGCTTCGGAAGATCAATGATCGAAATGATTTGGCCGGGCAACTGGCTTAGTGCCGCAATTGCCGCCAGGCCTCATAGAGCAGCACCCCGGCCGCGACGGCAAGGTTCAGGGACTCCGCTGTGCCGGTCATGGGGATCCGAAGCTGCAGGTCACCGGCGGCAAGCAGCTCTTCAGACAGGCCGGCGCCCTCGCTACCGAACAGGATCGCGAGCGGCTTCGGCAGGGATGTCTCCCACAGTGCACCCGGTCCAGACCCCGACGTCACCGCGACCGCGATCCCCTGTTCCCGGCACCAGCGCAGGAACTCGGCGGGCGCGGCCACGGCGGCGACGGGGACGCTGAAGACCGCGCCCATCGACGCCTTCACCGCCGCGGGATCGTACGGATCGGTGCACTGTCCGACCAGGATCACCCCAGCCGCGCCAGCCGCGTCCGCGGTCCTGATGATGGTCCCCAGGTTGCCGGGATTGGCAACCTCGTGCAGCGCGGCGAACACCGAGTC
>DASWGE010000393.1:0-3517 GCA_036393895.1 Streptosporangiaceae bacterium
CCGGCTTCACCAGGATCTCCCTCGGCATGCAGAGCGCGGCCGAGCATGTACTCGCCGTCCTTGACCGGTCGCACTCGCCTGGCCGCGCCGAGCAGTGCGTCGCCTGGGCGCGGGCGGCCGGATTCGCCCATGTCAGCCTCGACTTGATCTATGGCACACCGCGGGAGAGCGCGCAGGACTGGGACCGATCGGTCCGCACCGCGATCGGTGCAGGCCCTGATCACATCTCGGCCTACGCGCTGACCGTGGAGGAAGGCACCAGGCTGTCCGCGAGGGTCAGGCGGGGCGAGCTCGCGCCGCCCGAGGACGATGAGATGGCCGACCGCTACCTGGCCGCCGACGAGCTCCTCGCGTCTGCCGGGATGCGCTGGTATGAGATCTCCAACTGGGCCGCGGGGTCAGGCTCGGCCTGCCGGCACAACCTGCTCTACTGGTCGGGCGGCAACTGGTGGGGCGTCGGGCCCGGCGCGCACAGCCACGTGGGCGGCACCCGCTGGTGGAACGTCAGGCATCCGGCCGCCTACGCCAGCCGGATCGCCGCCGGCGCTAGCCCCGGCCAGGCCAGGGAGGTGCTGACCGGCGCTGAACGCAGGACCGAGCGGATCATGCTCGAAACCCGGCTTGGCTCAGGCTGCCCGCTTACCGCGCTTAGCAGTGCCGGGCGGCGCGCGGCCGCTGTCGCGGTCGCAGACGGGCTGGCCGAGCCAGGGGCCTTCGCGGCCCGCCGGGTGGTACTGACGCCGGCTGGCAGGCTACTCGCCGACGCCGTGATCCGGGGCCTGACGGAGTAGTCCGCTGAGCCGCAGTATCGCCCCCGGTGACTTGACGGGCGTGTCCCAGTATCGTTCGGCCTTAGACTTGGCACTCGGGCTAATCGAGTGCCAGGGGAGGTGACCACATGCTCGATGACAGGAAGCTCGCAGTCCTGCGCGCCATCGTCGAGGATTACGTATCCACCAACGAGCCTGTCGGTTCCCGGGCACTCGTTGACCGGCACAACCTGGACGTCTCTCCCGCGACCATCCGCAACGACATGGCAGTGCTCGAAGAGCAGGGCTATATCGTCCAGCCGCACACCAGCGCTGGCCGGATACCGACCGACAAGGGCTACCGGCTGTTCGTGGACAAGCTGTCCGCGATCAAGCCGTTCTCGGCGGCTGAGCGGCGCGCGATCGAGACGTTTCTCGCCGGGGCGTACGACCTCGACGATGTCGTCATGCGGACGGTACGGCTGCTGGCCCAGCTGACCCGCCAGGTCGCCGTCGTGCAGTACCCGTCGCTCAGCAAGTCCTCGGTACGGCACGTAGAGTTGGTGCCGCTGAGCGACCGGCGGCTGCTGCTTGTCCTGATCACCGACACAGGCCGGGTGGAGCAGCGCGTCGTCGAGCTGCCTGCCAGCTATGACGAGGACTCGATCATGCAGCTGCGCGCGGTGCTCAATGCGTGCCTGGACGGGCGCAAGCTGACCGACGTCGCGTCCGTGGTGGCCGAGCTGCCTGATCGGGTGGAACGCAGGGAACGGGCCAACGCGGCCGCCGTGTTCTCGGTGATACTCGAGACGCTTGTGGGACGGCACGAGGAGAAGATCATCGTGGGCGGCGCGTCGAACCTCACCGCCGCGGACTTCTCACAGGGGCTTCGCGAGGTGCTCGAGGCGCTGGAGGAACAAGTCGTGCTCATGCGCCTGCTCGGCGAGTCTGACGATCAGTCGTCGGTTACGGTCAGGATCGGTGCGGAAAATGATGTGCTCGGCCTGCGCACGGCGTCGGTCGTGGCCGTCGGCTACGGCTCGGCGGACCGGCCGCTCGCGAAGCTGGGCGTGGTAGGCCCGACGAGGATGGATTATCCAACAGCGATGGGGGCGGTGCGCGCGGTGGCACGGTATACCGGTCAGATCCTGGCGGAGTCGTAGGGGATGAGTGTGGCGACCGACTACTACGCCGTACTTGGCGTGCGCCGGGATGCGAATGCCGAGGAGATCAAGAAGGCATACCGGCGGCTGGCCCGTGAGCTGCATCCCGACGTCAACCCTGACCCGGTGACCCAGGAGCGATTCAAGGAGATCACCCAGGCGTACGAGGTCCTCTCTGACCCGGAGAAGCGGCAGATGTACGACCTCGGCGGTGACCCGTTCGCGCCCGCTGGCGGCGCGGGCGGCTTCGGCGCCGGGTTCCCGTTCAGCGACATCATGGATGCCTTTTTCGGCGGCGGCCAGGCGGCCCGCGGCCCGCGCAGCCGGGCGCGGCGCGGCCGTAATGCCACCATCCGGGTGGATCTTGACCTCGCCGAGTGCGTCTTCGGCGCCACCAGGGAGCTGACCGTGGATACCGCCGTGGTCTGCCCCACCTGCTCGGGCGAGGGCAGCGCACCGGGCAGCCACGCCACCACTTGCGAGGTCTGCAACGGCCGCGGCGAGGTCAGCCAGGTAACCAGGTCATTCCTCGGCCAGGTGATGACGTCGCGGCCGTGCCCTAACTGCGGCGGGTTCGGCACCGTCATCCGCAGGCCGTGTCCTGAGTGTGACGGGGACGGGCGGGTCAGGACCCGGCGCACCGTCAAGGTCAGGATCCCGGCCGGCGTTGAGGACGGCACCCATATCCAGCTCGCTGGCGAGGGCGAGATCGGCCCTGGCGGCGGCCCGCCAGGTGACCTGTTCCTCGAGATCATGCAGCGGCCGCACCCAATCTTTGAACGGCATGGCGACGACCTGCACTGCACGCTGACCATCCCGATGACGGCGGCCGCTCTCGGGGCCACTCTGCAGATCCAGACACTCGACGGCCCGGCCAACATCGACATCAGGCCGGGCAGCCAGTCAGGGCAGGCCATCCCGCTGTACGGGCAGGGGTCCTCGCACCTGCACGGCCCGGGCCGCGGCGACCTGGTCATCCACGTGACAGTCGAGACGCCGGTCAAGCTGGAACCCGACCAGGAAGAGTTGGTCAGGCAGCTGGCCAGGATGCGCGGCGAGGAGTCACCGCCAGGCAAGTTCGCGCCGGGCGAGCAGGGGTTCTTCTCCCGGCTGCGTGACGCCTTCAACGGCCGCTGAAGGCGGCCGCGCTGACCCCGCCGGTCTTCGTCTGCGACCGGGCCGCCCTCGGTGCCGAGCGGGTCACGCTGGCCGGAGCCGAGGGCAGGCATGCCACCACGGTGCGCAGGCTCGAGCCTGGCGAGCGGGTCGACCTGACTGACGGGGCGGGACTGCTGGCCGAGTGCGAGGTGATTATGGCCAGGCCTGGGTCCGGCGAGCTGGAGCTGGCGGTACTCGCGCGCCGGCTTGAGCCAGCGCCCGCATGCCGCCTGACCGTGGTGCAGGCCATCTTGAAGGGCGACCGCGGCGAGCTGGCGGTGGACCTGATGACGGAGGTCGGGGTCGACACCATCGTCCCGTGGCCCGCGGAGCGGTGCGTGGCCAGGTGGCGGCCTGACCGGGAGCAGAAAGCGCTGAGCCGCTGGCGGTCATCGGCGCGCGAAGCGGCCAAGCAGTCGAGGCGGAGCAGGTTTCCAGAGATCTCCG
>DASWGE010000394.1:0-15607 GCA_036393895.1 Streptosporangiaceae bacterium
TCGGTGATCACGGTCGAGGAGATCGTCGACGTGCTCGACCCGCTGCCAGGAGCCGTGGTGCTGCCTTCCTGGCTGGTCAGCTACGTAGCCGTCGCACCGGACGGCGCTCATCCCTCCTACGCGCTCGGCTATTCGGCCAGGGACAATGACTTCTACCTGGCCTGGGACGCGATCAGCAGGGACCGGGTGCGGTTCGGGTCCTGGCTGGACGAGCATGTCCATGGCCGCGGAGCGGTGCTTGCGGGCACGGCCGAGGACCCGGTGGACGCGTGATGACTTATACGTCGGACGAGATGATGACGGTCACTGCCGCACGCGCGCTGACGGACCGGATGACCTGCTTCGTCGGGATCGGCCTGCCGAGCGAGGCCGCCAACCTGGCCCGCGCGACCCACGCCCCGAACCTGGTACTGATCTACGAATCAGGAACCATAGGCGCCAAGCCAGGGGCGCTGCCGCTGTCGATCGGCGACGGGATCCTGGCCGAGACCGCCGATTCAGTGGTCAGCGTTCCCGAGATCTTCAACTACTGGCTGCAGCCCGGCCGGATCGACGTCGGCTTTCTCGGCGCGGCTCAGCTGGACAAGTTCGGCAACATCAACACAACGGTGATCGGCAGCGACTACGCCGACCCCGCGGTCAGGCTGCCGGGGGCTGGCGGCGCGCCCGAGATCGCAGCTGCCTGCAAGGAGGTCATCGTCATCATCAGGCAGTCGCGCCGGACCTTTGTCGAGCGCGTCGACTTCGTCACTTCGGTTGGCTTCGGCGACGGGCATGGCAGCAGGCAGCTGCTCGGCCTCACCGGCGCGGGTCCTCGCCGGATCATCACCGATCTCGGCGTTCTGCAGCCTGACCTCGAGACGACCGAGCTCTTGCTGACCGGCATCTACCCCGGGGTATTGGTATCGGATATCAAGGACAGAACCGGGTGGGACCTGCGTATCTCCGCAGAGCTCAGCGAGATCCCCAAACCGTCGCAGTCAGAGCTGACGGCTTTGCGCCGGCTGCTGGAGACCATGCCAGCCAGCGCCCCAGTCCCCGCACCCGCGAGGAAGGGAGCTGCCCGATGACCGCTCGCATCGGCCAGCCGGCCTCCAGCGGAGGACTGATCCTGCCGCGCTACCAGCGCCCTGATGGCGTGCACCCGCCGCTGAACTCACCCGAGTACCGCTCGTCCGCGTTGCGCGCACCGGCCCAGCCGCTTGTCCCCTTGCCGCAATGGCTGACCGAAGTGACGGGGCCGCTGCTCGGCGCGGAACGGGTCACCGCGGCGGACAGCGACCTGACCACGCGCCACGCAGGCGAGCCGCTGGGCGAGCGGATCATCGTGACCGGCCGTGTCCTCGACTCCGACGGCAGGCCTGTTCCTGACACTCTGGTCGAGATCTGGCAGGCCAACTCGGCTGGCCGGTACGCCCATCCCGTTGACGATCATCCGGCACCGCTCGATCCGAATTTCGACGGCGGCGGCCGCTGCATGACCGACGCGCAGGGCCGGTACCGGTTCGTCACGATCAAACCGGGTTGCTATCCGTGGCGGAACCACCTCAACGCGTGGCGGCCCGCGCACATCCATTTCTCGCTGTTCGGCCGGGCATTCACGCAGCGGCTGATCACGCAGATGTACTTTCCCGGCGACCCGCTCTTCGCGCAGGACCCGATCTTCAACTCGGTACCCGACCCCAAGGCTCGGGAGCGCATGATCGCCAGGTTCGACCTCGGCCTGACCGTTCCCGACTGGGCCCTCGGCTTCGCATGGGACATCGTGCTCCGCGGCAGCGCCGCGACCGTCTTCGAAACGCGGCAGTACCGGTGACGCGCCCCGTCACGCCGTCGCAGACGGTCGGCCCGTTCCTGGCCATCGGCCTGCCGTGGGCCGACGGCCCGTTCGTGGTCCAGGACGGGACTCCCGGTGCCATCACGATCACCGGCCAGGTGCTGGACGGGGCTGGCGATCCCGTTGCCGACGCGCTGGTGGAGACCTGGCAGGCCGACGCGGAATCCCGGTTCAACCACCCTGATGACCCGCGCGGCGCGGCCCGCTCGGCCATGCCTGGTTTCCGGGGCTTCGGCAGGTGCGCGACCGACACCGATGGCAGGTACCGAATCGTCACGATCCGTCCTGGCCAGCTGCCTTGCCCGGCGGGCGGTACCGAGGCGCCGCACCTGGATGTGTCGGTCTTCGCCAGGGGCCTGCTCGACCGGGTCGTGACCAGGATCTACTTCGCCGACGAGGCAGCGGCCAACGCGGCGGACCCGGTGCTGGCCGCCATCGCCGCACCAGAGCGGCGCGAGACGCTGCTCGCCAGGGCTGTGCCCGGCGGCCGGCCGGGCGAGTTCAGGTTCGACATCAGGCTGCGCGGGCCGCGCGAGACGGTCTTCTTCGATGTCTGACCCTGAGCCCGCGCCCGCGCCGCTGCCGCTGGCCAGCTCACTCGACGGACCCGCGGGCGCGCCGGTCCTCGTGCTCGGCAACTCCCTGGGAACCTCACGCGCGGTGTGGAACCCGCAGATACCCGCCCTGGCTGAGCGCTTCAGGTTGCTCAGGTACGAATTGCCCGGGCACGGCGGATCGCCAGCCGCCGCCGGTCCTTACTCGATCCCTCAGCTGGGCGCAGGCGTGCTCAAGCTGCTCGACCGGCACGGCATCGAGCACGCGGGATACGTCGGTATCTCGCTCGGCGGCATGCTCGGCATGTGGCTGGCGGCCAGCTCACCGGGCCGGATTGACGCGCTCGGGCTCGTCTGCACCTCCGCGTACCTGCCCCCGGCGTCCGGCTGGCTGGCCAGGGCGGAGCAGGTCAGGGCAGCCGGGATGGCCTCGGTGGTCGAGCAGTTGCTCGGACGGTGGTTCACCCGATCCTTCGCGGCGCGGGAGCCCGAGGTGACCGCTGCCTTCGGAGCCGATCTCGAACGCACCGACGCAGCGGGGTACGCGGCCTGTTGCGAGGCGCTCGCGGCGATGGACCTGAAGCCTATGCTCGGGTCCATCACCGCCCCCACCCTCGTCATCTCGGCAACCGAAGACCCGGCCACGCCGCCAGCTCACGGCGCCCTGATCGCAAGGGCGATACCCGGTGCCAGGCTGCGCGTTATCCGCGGCACCGCGCACCTGGCGAATGTCGGCGCGCCCGGCGAGGTGACCGCGGCGTTGCTCGATCACCTGCTGCTCGCTCCCGGCCTGGAACGAAGCCTCGACTAGCTGAGAGTTCGTCCCCGGGCGCTACCATGCATGTGAGATGAGAACTTCTGGGCGCAGAGCGAACACGTCAGCCGGCGGCGGGCATCCGATGACCGACGAAGCGACGGCCGGCGGGCAGCAGTCAGCCTCGGAACCCGGACCGGCCCCAGCTCGTGCGGCGGCACCGGTCCCCGAGGAGGCTAGTACCTCCGCAGGAACGCAAGCGAGAGACAGCGACTTCGTCCAGTCGCTGGACCGCGGCCTCGCAGTGATCAGGGCGTTCGGGCCCGACCGGGAGCGGCTGAGCCTGAGCGAGGTGGCCAGGGCAACAGGACTGACCAGGGCCGCTGCCCGCCGCTTCCTGCTGACCCTGGTCAAGCTCGGTTATGTCCGCAGCGACGGCCGCGAGTTCTCGCTTCGGCCCAGGGTGCTCGAGCTCGGCTACGCCTACCTGTCCGGACTGACGCTGCCCGAAGTCGCCGAGCCGCACCTCGAAGAACTGTCGGCGAAGCTGCACGAGTCCTCGTCTATCTCCGTGCTCGACGGTCACCACATCGTCTACGTCGCCAGGGTGGCGACAAAGCGGATCATGACGGTGGCGATCTCGGTGGGAACCAGGTTCCCCGCATTCGCTGCATCGATGGGCCGCGTCCTGCTCGCCGCTCTCAGCCCGGAAGAGCTCGACAAGTACCTGGCCGAGGCGACCTTCGAGGCATTCACGGAGCGGACGGTCACCGACCCAGATCAGCTCAGGGAGATCGTGCTCGAGGTCGGCCGCCAGGGCTACTCGATCGTCGACCAGGAGCTTGAGGACGGCCTGCGGGCGATCGCCGCGCCGATCCGCGATTCGTCCGGCGCCGTGACCGCCGCGATCAACGTCTCGGCGCACGCGAGCCGCCACACGCCCGAGGCGATGCTGACCCAGCTCCTGCCTGAAATGCTCAACACCGCCCGTCTCATCGAAGCCGACCTCAAAGCGGTCGCGCCCAGCAATTCATAGTGCCGACCGCGGCGTTCCGGCAGGCCGGGCCAGCCGGGCGTCGTCTGCGCGGGCGGCTGACCGGTCCGCCAGATCGCTCGCCGGTCAGCCCCAGACGTCGCGGGCGGTCTCCACGACCAGGCGGAGCTTGGCGGCTTGCTCGTCGGCGGTCAGCGCGTTGCCCTCCACGGTTGAGGAGAACCCGCACTGGGGTGACAGGCAGAGCTGGTCGTGAGGCACGAACCTCGCGGCCTCGTCGATCCGCCGCTTCAGGATGTCGGGGTCCTCGAGCCTGCCGGTCTTGGTAGTGACCAGGCCGAGCACGACCATCTTGCCCTTGGGCACGAAGCGGAGCGGCTCGAAGCCGCCGGAGCGCTCGTCGTCGAACTCAAGGAAAAACCCGTCCACGCTCAACTCGCTGAACAGGGCCTCGGCGACGAAGTCGTAGCCGCCCTCGGCGGCCCAGCAGGAGCGGAAGTTCCCGCGGCACAGGTGCGTGGTGACCGCCATGCCGCCGGGCCGCCCCGATATCGCGTTGTTGACCTGGCCGATGTAGCGCAGGTGCAGGTGCTCAGCGTCCTCACCGCGCTCGGCGATCTCGGCTCGCTGCGCCGGGTCGTTCAGGTAAGCCAGGCTGCAGTCGTCGAGCTGCAGATAGCTGCAGCCTAGCCCCGCCAGGCGCCGCACCTGCTCGGCATACGCGGCCGACAGGTCCGACCAGAACTCCTCCATGTCCGGGTACACGTCGTGGTCGATGGCCGCCGGGCCGCCGCGGTAGTGCACCATGTTCGGCGACGGGATCGTGAGCTTGGGCGTGGCGGATCCTACGACCGACTGCAGGTACCGGAAGTCATCGGAGAAGATCGTCTGCTGGAGCCTGAGCTTGCTGCCGACGTGAAGCGCCGCCGGGGTGAACTCGATGGTCCCGGACGTGTTCTGGAACTTCACCGCCAGGTTGCCTGGCGCCTTGCTGATCCCGCCGAGCTGATAGATGAAGTCCATGTGCCAGGACGCGCGCCGGAACTCACCGTCGGTGGCCGACTGCAGGCCAAGCTCGTCCTGCATGGCCACGACGTCGGCGACCGCCGCGTCCTCGGCGGCTCGCAGCTGGGCCGCGCTGATCTGCCCGGCTGCGTAGTCGTCCCGAGCTGCCAGCAGACTGGACGGGCGCAGCAGGCTGCCGACGTGATCGGCACGGAACGGCGGTGTCGTGCGCATGGTCGGTTATCACTCTCTTGGGTCATCGTCCGTCGGGTCAGAAGACCTTGATTGCGGGATACCCCGTATAGTTCTCGGCCAGCGACGTAGCGGCCGCACGCGAGCCCACGACATAGCGAAGCTGCGAGAGCTGGAGCTCGGCCTCCATGTCGTCGGCACCTGGCGCGCGGTGCAGCATGGTCGTCATCCACCAGGAGAAGTGGGTTGACCGCCAGACGCGGTTCAGGCACGTAGCCGAGTAGTTGGCGGCAGGGCCGTCATCGCCGCGCAGCAGTGCGTCCAGCGCCGGCGCCAGCACAGCCACATCGGCCATGGCCAGGTTCAGCCCCTTCGCGCCGGTCGGCGGAACAATATGAGCCGCATCCCCGGCCAGGAACAGCCGCCCGTATCGCATCGGCGCGCTGACGAAGCTCCGCATCGGCGTGATGCCCTTGTCCAGCACCGGCCCCTGCTTCAGGTCCCAGCGAGATCCAGGCAGCTCGAACCTGCGCTGCAATTCGTCCCAGATCCGCTCATCGGGCCAGTTCTCGATCGACTCGTCGGGGTCGACCTGCAGGTACAGCCTGCTGACGGTCGGGCTGCGCAGGCTGTGCAAAGCGAACCCGCTGCGATGATGCGCGTAGATGAGCTCGTCGGTCGACGGCGGCACGTCGGCGAGGATGCCGAGCCATGCGTAGGGGTAACCCCGCTCCCTGACCGTGGTCAGCCCGGCCGGGATGGCCGGGCGGCAGATGCCATGGAAGCCGTCGCAGCCCGCGATCACGTCACAGGTGAGTTCCTGCCTGCTGCCATCGGCGTCGGTGTAGCGCAGCACCGGCTGATCGGTCTCCAGGCGATCAACCTCTGTATCGGTCGCCTCGAAAGCGATGGCACCGCCCGCTGCGACCCGTTGCGCTATCAGGTCTTTAACTACCTCGGTCTGGGCGTAAACGGTCACCGTTCGGCCGCCGGTCAGGTCGCGGAAGTCTACGTGGTGCCGCTCGGCAGCGAACTGCAGGTAGATGCCGCCGTGCTCAAGTCCCTCGCGGTCAAGCCGCTCGGCCAGGCCAGCCTCGCGCAGCAGCCGGACGCTGCTGTTCTCGAGGATGCCCGCGCGCTGTCTGGCCTCGCAGTAGGCGCGGCTACGGACCTCGACGACCACGGAATCAATGCCGCGGAGCGCGAGCAGATGGGACAGCAGCAGCCCGGCCGGGCCGGCCCCGACGATGCCTACCTGCGTCCGCATCTCTTGTGCTGTCCCGGTACGGTTCGTAACCAGCCGTCATCGCCCCTGGCGAGCCGGGCCCGTCGCGGCGGCCTTGTGCGCTTCACGCACAACAGTTCCGTAATCGAACACTAGAAACATAGAGTGCGGCTTGTCCGGTGTCAACGCCAGGCGGAGCGGCCGTGACATCGATCTCAGCTGTCTGGTCAGGGCAGCGGCGCGCCAGCTAGGACGGCAATCACGCCCAGCGCGGCGGCGCCGACGATGGCGGCGACCACGTTCCTGCGCAAGATGAGCAGCCATACCGCAGCCAGACCCAGCACCGCGACCTGCCAGAGCCGCGTGAGCCCGAGGCCGAGCGGGACCGTCGACCCGGCGATCGCACCGATGGCGGCCGGCCCTGCTCCGGTGAGGAACGCCTGGACGCGGGCGTTGCGCCGGAGCGCGGCGAAATGGGGCCCCCCGCCGAGCACGAACGCGAAGGACGGGGCGAAGGCGACCAGCGACGCGAGCAGGCCGCCGCCGACGCCCGCGGCCGCGTAGCCCACAACGGCCACCGTCTGCACCACAGGGCCGGGCGTCACCTGACCGAGCGCGACCGCGCTCAGGAACTGCGGCTGTGTCATCCAGTGATAGGTATGCACGGCATCGTGTTGCATCAGCGGGATGATCACGAAGCCTCCGCCGTACGACAGCGCGCCCACTTTGAACGCGACCCAGGCCACGGCCAGCAGGCCGCCCGACGCGAGCAGCGCGCTCCCGGCGAGCAGGCTCGATCTCGCTGTGGGCGCGGCAAGAGCGAGCGGCATGGTCACGGCCGACCGCACCGGGCCCGGGCGGTCGGGGCGGCCGGCGGCGGGTTCGCTTCCAGATCCTGCCTGCGGGCCGTGTCGCGCCCGCGGCCAGCGCGCAGCCAGTTCCACCAACCCGCACGCGGCGAGCAGCAGCACGATGAACGCTCCGGCCAGGACGCCGGCCAACCCTCCAGCCACCAGGTAGGTGACCCAGCGCCAGCGCGCCCTGCCAGCGCCGGCGCGGCGCCAGCTCGCGGGCATCAGGCTGACCGCCGCCGCGAGGGCCACGGCGGGCACCGCCGCCCCGGCGCCGGCTGCCGCCCCGGCAATCCAGGCCGGCGGGTGAGCCGCAAGGAAGAGTGCTGCCAGCACGAGGATCACCCCGAGACCGGGCAGGATGAAACACGCGCCGCCTACCACGGCCCCCGCTGGGCCGGCCAGCCGCCAGGCGCAGAACATGGCCAGCTGGGTCGAGGCCGGCCCAGGCAGCAGGTTGGTTGTGGCGACTCCGTCTTCGAATTCCTCGGCGGACAGCCAGCCGCGCCGCTGGACGCAGAGCTTGCGAAGCAGCGCGATGTGCGCGGGAGGCCCGCCGAAACCGATGCAGCCGATCCGCAGCCACTCGCGGGCGACGGTTCCGAGCCCGACTGCTCGCCCCTCTTCCCCGTGCTTTATCCCAGGCTCGGCGCCCAGCATTCCGGCGGGGCCAGACTCAGCGCCGCGCGACCGGCGCCCGCGAAGACCCATACCGGCAAGGTAGCAATGGCAGCACCCCAACCCGCACCCGCCGCGTCAACCAAGGTTGACACGAGATGCTTCGTCAACTTATATTGACGGCATGAGCCAAGGAATGGGACTCGCCGAGGCGGCCAGCGGCGCGGACCCTGCGGCCGGCCTGCAAGCGGCACGCGAGCTGCGCGAGCTTGCCGAAAGGCTGGAGGCGCTTCAGGTCCGCAACGCCCGCGAGCACGGCTGGTCGTGGCAGGAGATCGCGTTCTTCCTCGGCATCAGCAAGCAGGCCGTGCATAAGAAATACGCAGTCAGGAACGCCTAGGAGCAAGCGATGTTCGAACGATTCACGACCCAGTCGCGGCACGCGGTCCAGCTCGCGCTGTCGGAGGCCCGCGTGCTCGGCGCCCGCCGGATCGACGCCGAACACCTGCTGCTCGGGCTGGCCCATGGCCGGTCGGGACCAGCGGCCGACGCCCTGAAAGCCGCCGGGCTCAACGCCGCCGCGCTCAGGAAGCTCGCGATCGCTCATCCTGACACCGAGCCGCTGGACCCTGACGCGCTCGCCGTCCTGGGCATCGACCTCGATGAAGTCCGGCGGGCGGCGGAGGCCGCGTTCGGCCCCGGCGCGCTCGACCGCCCAGCCAGGCCCAGGCCGGGGCGGCCGACGACGGCGCGGCTGACGCCGGAGGCCAAGGATGCGATGGCCCGCGCCTTGCGACTGGCCCAAAGCCGCCACGACAGCAGCCTTACCCCAGGTCATCTCCTCATCGGCATCATTGACCAGGGCGATAACGAAGCGCTCAGGCTACTCGCCGCCGCAGATGTGAATCTCGCGGCGCTGCGGGCCGACGCGCTCCGCCGGATGACGGCTGCGGCCTAGGACCGCTCGGACTCAGGCGCGGACGATCGCGCCCTCACGGTCGATGTCCTGGACGCTGACGGTCCAGCCGTACCCGGACTCCCCGGCGACGGCCGCGACGGCATCCGGCCCGGACGTCACCCCGGGCACGGTCAGGGCCAGCGCAGCCGGACCTGCCCCCGAGAGCACAGCCGCTATACCCGCCTCCCGCAAGGCGGAGATCAGATCAGCCGTCGCGGGCATGGAGCTCGCCCGGTACGGCTGGTGCAGGAAGTCCTGCGTCGCCCCCATTAGCAGGCTCGGGTCCACCGTCCGCCCTGCCCGCGCCCGCCCGGCTCCGGTCAGCGCGGCGACCAGCAGGGCGGTCCGCGCCGCGTTCTTCGCGGCGTCCGCATGCGGCACAACCGCGGGCAGCACCTGGCGAGCCGCCTCAGTGGCCAGCGGTACCGAGGGAACGCACAGCACCGGCGTCAGTCCCTGCAGCGGATCAAGCCGCAGGAACCGGACCGACCCAGGCCCACCGACCTGCCAGGCGATCGTCAGGCCGCCGGCCAGGCAGGCAGCGACGTTGTCGGCATGGCCCTCTACAGCAGCAGCGAGCTGCAAGACCGCGTCGTCGGGCAGCCGCTCAGGACTGCTGCCGCCGAACAGCGCGCGGGCGGCCAGGATTCCTGCCACAATCGCAGCGGCCGATGAGCCGAGGCCGAACCCGTGCGGAATCGCGTTCACGCAGCGCAGCCAGATCCCCGGCGGCTGCTCGCCGAGCACGTCGAACGCGGCCCGCATCGCCCGCACCACTAGGTGGCCCTCGCCATATCGCGCGGTCCGCTCGCCGACGCCGGCGACCTCGATCCGCAGCCCGCCGCCGATGACCTGGGCGTGCACCTCGTCGTGCAGGCCGAGCGCCAGGCCAAGCGAGTCGAACCCCGGGCCGAGGTTGGCGCTGGTCGCCGGCGTCCGCACCACGGCCGGCCGGCCCGGCCATTGCACCAGCCTCACCTCAGGCCCAGTGCGACTGCGGCAGCTTCGGCGTCAACCGTGACGATGGCAGGCTCGGGCATCCCGGCCATCGCCGCGTCGGGGTCCTTCAGGCCGGTGCCCGTGATCGTGCAGACCACGACCGAACCGGGCTCGACTTCGCCGTCCGTGCATGCCTGCAACATGCCGGCGACCCCGGCCGCGGACGCGGGCTCGCCGAATACCCCCTCACGAGCCGCGAGCAGCCCGTAAGCGTCGAGTATCTGCTCATCGGTGACGGCGGCGAACATGCCGCCTGACTCCTCCCTCGCCGCCTCAGCCAGATGCCATGACGCCGGGTTGCCGATCCTGATCGCCGAGGCCACGGTGGCCGGGTTCGTGACCGGCTCGCCGGTCACCAGCGGCGCGGCGCCGGCCGCCTGGAACCCGAGCATCCGGGGCGTCCTGGACGACCGGCCGGCCGCCAAGTACTCCTTATACCCCATCCAGTACGCCGAGATGTTGCCGGCGTTGCCGACCGGTAGGCAATGCACCTCAGGCGCGTCGCCCAGGAGATCAACAACCTCGAACGCCGCCGTCTTCTGGCCGTCCAGCCGGTCCGGGTTCACCGAGTTGACCACGGCCACCGGATGGCAGACCGCTAGCTTGCGTACCAGTTCCAGGCAGTCGTCGAAATTACCGTCCACCTGGAGCAGCCTGGCGCCGTAGACCAGAGCCTGGGCCAGCTTCCCGTGCGCGATCTTCCCCCGCGGCACGAGCACCACGCAGTCAAGCCCGGCACGCGCTGCGTAGGCGGCCGCGCTAGCGCTGGTGTTCCCGGTCGACGCGCACATGACCGTCCTGGCGCCACGCGCGGCCGCGAGCGACACGGCCACGGTCATGCCCCGGTCCTTGAACGATCCCGTCGGGTTCATTCCCTCGATCTTCAGGTGGACCTGGCATCCGGTCAGCTCCGACAGCGCCGGAGCGGGCAGCAGCGGCGTGCCACCCTCACCGAGGGTCACGACTGCATCGGCCGCGAGATCCGGGAGGTGAGCGCCGTACTCGCCGATCACCCCGCGCCATGGCCTCACTCGCCCTCCTCGCCCTCGACCCGCAGCACGCTGTCGACCGCTCGCACCGCCTCCATGGCCTCCAGATCGGCGATCGTCCCGGCGAGAGCCGACTCACGGGCAGTGTGGGTCACGATGATCAAAGTGGCGTCCTCGCCGCGGCCTTCCTGGTGCACGGCCTTGATGGACACGTCGCGCCTGGCGAAGCTCTCCGCGACCGGAGCGAGCACGCCGGGCCGGTCGGCCACGTCCAGGCAGACGTAGTACCTGGTCAGCGCGTCAGCCATCGGCACAACCGGCAGCTCGGCGTAGGTGGCAGGCTCGGGGCCGCGCATCCCGGCGCGCAAGTTCCGCGCGACGGCGACGATGTCGCCGAGCACCGCGCTGGCCGTCGGCTGGCCCCCGGCGCCCGCGCCGTAGAACATCAGCCGCCCGGCGGCTTCGGCTTCTACGAAGACCGCGTTGTACGCCTCGTGGACGGCGGCGAGCGGGTGCATCCGCGGCAGCATCGCGGGATGCACGCGCACCGAAATGCCGCCGTCGCACCGCTCGCAGATCGCGAGCAGCTTGATCACGAAGCCGAGCGTCCTGGCGCTCGTGATGTCGGCGGCGGTGATCTCGCCGATGCCCTCGGTGAAGACGTCCGCCGACGTCACCGCGGTGTGGAACGCCAGCCCGGCCAGGATCGCCGCCTTCGCGGCGGCGTCGTGTCCCTGCACGTCGGCGGTCGGGTCAGCCTCGGCGTAACCGAGCCGCTGCGCCTCGGCCAGCGCCGGGCCGAACTCGGCACCGAGGGAGTCCATCCGGTCAAGGATGAAGTTGGTGGTGCCGTTCACGATGCCGAGCACACGGCGGACCGTGTCACCGGCCAGCGACTCGCGCAGCGCGCGCAACAGCGGGATGGCGCCAGCCACCGAGGCCTCGTAGTACAGGTCGGCGCCGTTCGCGCTCGCTGCCTTGTGCAGGGTCTCGCCATCGCTGGCCAGCAGGGCTTTGTTCGCGGTGACCGCCGACCGGCCGGAGTCGAGCGCGGCGAGCAAGAGCGACCTGGCCGGCTCGAGCCCGCCGATCAGTTCGACGACGAGGTCGACGTCAGGGCGCGTGACCAAGCCGACCGCGTCACCGGTGAGCAGCGATTGGTCGACGCCGGTGATCCTGGCCAGTTCCGGCCGCCTGACCGCGATCCCGGCGATCTCCAGCGGCCCGCCGGCCCTGGCAGCCAGGTCTGCGGCCTGCTCGTGCAGCAGCCTGGCGACCTGCGATCCGACCACGCCGCAGCCGAGCAACGCGATCCGCAGCGGCGTGCCTGCCTCCCTCGCGCGCACGGCAGCCTCTCTCCCTACGGCAGTCGGTCCACGAGTTCTGCCGTACCCGGTCAGCAGCCTATCGCTCCAAGATTCCCCCGGAAGACAACCCGGCTTACCACTACGCACCACGACTTACCAGCGCAAACTCAGCGTTTGCTCACCGCGAACACCGGCCGGAAACAAAAGGGGGCCGCAACGCGCTGTTCACTCTGTAATTCGCAGCCTCATGTAATCAAGTAATTCCGAACTGGAAGAAGAGTCGGATGAGCGATACCAAGACCCTCACGCTTCCTGTGCTGCCGCTGGACGACGACGTCGTCCTGCCCACGATGGTCGTGCCCCTTGATGCCTCAGAGCCTGAAGTGCGCGCGTCCATCGCGGCGGCCCGCGCGGCGGCCGAGGGCGACACCAGGCCGCAGCTGCTGCTCGTGCCGCGGATTGGCGGCAAGTACGCGCCGCTCGGCACGCTCGCGGTCGTCGAGCAGGAGGGCAGGCTACCGAACGGCAAGCCCGGCGTCGTCCTGCGCGGCCTGGCCCGCGTCACCATCGGTGCCGGCACGGTCGGCCCTGGCGCGGCGCTGTGGGTGCACGGCACTATCGCCGACGAGCCGCCCGCGAGCCCGCGAGTTGCCGAGCTCGCGCGCGAATACCGCGGGCTTGCGGCAGCGATCCTGCAAAAGCGCGGCGCTTGGCAGGTGGTTGACGTTCTTTCCGGCATAACAGACCCATCGGCGCTGGCCGACTCCGCGGGCTACGCGAGTTACCTGTCGGTCGAGCAGCGCAGCGAGTTGCTAGCCACGCTCGACCCCGCGCAGCGGCTCGAGCAGCTGATCGGATGGGCCAGGGAACACCTCGCCGAGCTTGACGTGGCCGAAACGATCGGCAACGACGTCCGCGAGGGCATGGAGAAGCAGCAGCGCGAGTTCCTGCTGCGCCAGCAGCTCGCCGCGATCCGCAAGGAACTGGCCGCCCTGGACGGAACGCCCGCCTCCGAGCAGGACGACTACCGGGCCAGGATCGAGGACGCCGATCTGCCGGAGAAGGTGCGCGAAGCGGCGCTGCGCGAGGCGGCCAAGCTGGAGCGCGGCGGTGACAACTCGCCCGAGGCGGGCTGGATCCGTACCTGGCTGGACACCATCCTCGACGTGCCGTGGAACACACGTACCGACGACGCCTACGACATCCCTGGCGCCCGCGCGGTGCTTGACGCCGATCACGCGGGGCTGGACGAGGTGAAGGAACGCATCATCGAGTACCTCGCGGTCCGCAAGCGCCTCGCCGACCGCGGCCTGACCGTGGCTGGCGGCCGCCGGAGCGGCGCCGTGCTGGCACTGGCCGGCCCGCCTGGAGTCGGCAAGACCTCGCTCGGCGAGTCCGTCGCGCGGGCGATGGGCCGTAAGTTCGCCCGCGTGGCGCTCGGCGGCGTCAGGGACGAGGCCGAGATCCGCGGTCACCGGCGTACCTACGTCGGCGCGCTTCCCGGCCGGATCGTTCGCGCGATCCGCGAGGCCGGCTCGATGAACCCGGTGATCCTGCTCGATGAGGTCGACAAGGTCGGTGCCGATTACCGCGGCGACCCGACCGCCGCCCTGCTTGAGGTGCTGGACCCGGCGCAGAACCACACCTTCCGCGACCACTACCTGGAAGTCGAGCTCGACCTGTCCGACGCGCTGTTCATCGCGACGGCCAACGTCGCCGACGCGATTCCCGAGCCGCTCCTGGACCGGATGGAGCTAATCCGCCTGGACGGCTACACCGAGGACGAGAAGGTCACGATCGCCCGCGACCACCTGCTCCCCCGCCAGCTCGAAAGGGCAGGGCTGGACTCATCGGAGGTGACCATCACCGACGACGCGTTCCGCCGCCTGGCGACCGAGTACACCCGCGAGGCCGGAGTTCGGTCGCTTGAACGCTCGATCGCGCGGGTCCTCCGTAAGATCGCCGCGAACCTGGCGCAGACGGGTCCGGCCGAAGACGCAGCTGAGCCGGTCCCCGACGCTCAGGAATCGGTGACCGTGCCGGCGGATCAGCCAGGTCTTCCAGTCCCCGTCGACGCGGCGGACCTGCAGACCTACCTTGGCCATCCGCGGTTCACGCCGGAATCTGCCGAGCGCACGGCAGTCCCTGGCGTCGCGGCTGGCCTGGCGGTCACCGGCACCGGCGGCGACTTGCTGTTCATCGAGGCGTCGCTGGCCGACGCCGCGAGCGGCAGCACCGGCGTGACGCTGACCGGCCAGCTCGGGGACGTGATGAAGGAGTCCGCACAGATCGCGCTCTCCTACCTGCGCTCGAACGGCCCTCGGCTCGGAGTGCCGGTCAGCGAGCTGGCCGAGCGGGGCGTGCACCTGCACGTCCCGGCAGGCGCTGTGCCGAAAGACGGCCCGAGCGCCGGCATCACGATGACCACAGCGCTGGCTTCGCTCCTGTCCGGCCGGCTAGTCAGGGCTGACGTGGCGATGACCGGCGAGGTCTCGCTGACCGGGCGGGTGCTGCCGATCGGCGGGCTTAAGCAGAAGCTCCTCGCGGCGCACCGGGCCGGCATCACGACCGTCCTGATCCCCGCTCGGAACGAGCCTGACCTGGACGACGTGCCCGAGAAGGTGCGCTCCGCGCTGGAGATTCACCTGGTCAGCGACGTGCGGGAAGTGCTGGAGACGGCCCTTGAGCCGGCCGCCGACACGGCACCGGCCGCCGCCGAGCCCGAACTGGCGACAGCCCTCGCCGCCTGACCCGAGCCAACTCGAGCCAGCTCGGCGGATGATCACGCGGGTTTGGTGCCTCTTTGCACCAAGACTTCGTGATCATCGGGGGTGGGGTCCGGGTGGGCCAGCGGGCCCACCCGGACCTTAGTTGACCCGGCGCTCGTAGCCCTCCCAGTAGGGAGCGCGGAGCTTGAACTTCTGCAGCTTGCCCGTCGCCGTCCTGGCTAGCGAGTCTCGCTTCTCCACCGAGGTCGGGCACTTGTAGTGCGCGAGCTTGGACCGGCAGAACTCGATCAGCTCGGCCTCGGTCACCTCGTGACCGGTGCGGAGGACCACCAGCGCCTTGACCGTCTCGCCCCACTTCTGGTCGGGAACGCCGATCACCGCGGCCTCCGCAACGGCCGCGTGCTGGTACAGGCAGTCCTCGACTTCCACCGAGCTGACGTTCTCACCGCCAGAGATGATCACGTCCTTCTTGCGGTCGGAGATCACCAGGTACTCGTCCGGATCGAGATGACCCTCATCGCCCGTGTGGAACCAGCCGTCCACCAGGACCTTGGCTGACTCGTCCGGCTGCTCCCAGTAGCCGGCGAACACATGA
>DASWGE010000395.1:0-3540 GCA_036393895.1 Streptosporangiaceae bacterium
GTGCGCACCTTGAGGTCCACGTCGTTGGTGAGATAGAACCTGCGCTCGGTCTCAACCACGTGCGTGAAGAGCCCGACGACGTCGCGGTATTCGCGATAGAGCTGCAGCTCCATCTCGGTCTCGTACTTCTCGAGATCCTCCGCGCTCATGTTCTCCCCTCCGCTGCGGCGGGCGCCTCCGGAGCCTGTTCGGTGCCCTCTGCCCTGCCCGCCACTGGCGCAGTGGCCGGCGGATCCGCGATCAACTCCACGATAGGGCCATGGCCGTCCTCGTCTATCGCGAGCACCGAACCGTCGGCCAGCACAACGCCACCGGGGTGGTCCAGGTCATCGGCGGGCACCACGACGCCGGCGCTGCTGGCGTCA
Source organism: Streptosporangiaceae bacterium (assembly GCA_036393895.1). Taxonomy (GTDB): domain Bacteria; phylum Actinomycetota; class Actinomycetes; order Streptosporangiales; family Streptosporangiaceae; genus Chersky-822. Next base: position 366 of record DASWGE010000395.1, read on the forward strand.
TTCAGCCGGGACGAGACGTTCACGAACGAGCGGCGATGCACCGGGCTCGGACCGCAGGCGTCGAGGGCGGCCATATGACTGGGCGTCGAATAGCCCTTGTGCCTGGCGAACCCGTACTCGGGGTACTGGACGTGCAGGGCCGTCATGATTTTGTCCCTGGTCACCTTGGCCACAATAGAGGCCGCAGCGACGCAGGCGGCGACCTGATCGCCTTTCCACATGGCCAGCGCAGGCACGGCCAGGCCGGGAACTTCAAAACCGTCGGTTAGCACATAACCAGGACTCGCGGCCAGGCCGGCCAGCGCGCGACGCATCCCGGCCACATTGCAAACGTGCAGTCCAAGCCTGTCGATCTCGCCAGGCTCGATTACGACGACGTGCCAGGCCAGCGCCGACCTTACGATCTTGCGGTAGGCCGCTTCCCTGGCCCTGGCTGTTAGTGCCTTGGAGTCGGCGATGCCGGCCGTGCTGTCAGCATTCAGGCGGTCGATCGCTACAGCGGCGACCACGAGCGGACCAGCGCACGCGCCCCGGCCGGCCTCGTCGATTCCGGCGACAGGCCCGAGGCCCGCCCTCACGAGCACGCGCTCATAGCCGGTCAGGCCCGCTCCCGACCCGCGCCGCGGCGTGTATCCGATCGGCCGCGGTCCGGCCGCCATCCCCGCGAGCCCGACTCGGGCCAGCCCGGCAGGCGCGCCTCCGGGTAGCCCTGGCCAGGCAGGGCCGGAAGCAGCGAACCACGCCGCAGCCCGGGTTCTCGCCGCCTGAGCCGCCTTTGCCGCCGATGCCGCCGACGCGCGCACTGCTGCCCCTCGCCCTCGCTACCTGCGCCGTGGCCCGTGCCGGTCGCGGATCACGCGGCTCGCCCGCCGCTTCCTGCTGATCCGCAGCCGTAGCCGTCGCTCGAGCGCCGTGAGCGGGACCGCGGCAGCTAGCCCGCCTGCCAGCGGCAGGTAGGGCGCCGATGGCCGCACTGGAACCCCGGCCGCCAGGGCAGGCCGCGCCCGACCAGATGACTGCGCCGCCGCGTGACTCAACCCGGGCTGGGTGAAAGTCGATGGGATCGGCAGGTTCCTGACCCGGCTCGGCGGCCACACGATCATGAACGCCCGGCCGATGACCCTGGCCTCTGGGATCGTGCCGCCCCGGTCGTAGGGAACGCAGGTGGCCGGCGTGTACGTGTACGCGCAGTCATGCAGCCGGGAGTCTGCAGACTCGGGCCTGTTGTCGCCCATCACCCACAGCCGGCCAGGCGGCACCACGATGTTGAACATGCCTTGCGACGGCTTGGCGCCGGGGATCAGGTACGACTTCTCGTGCAGGGGCACCCCGTTAACCGTGATTTCGCGATGCTGGTTGCAGCAGGCAACGTGATCGCCGGGGATCCCGATCACGCGCTTGATGTAGTCGGTCTGACCGGGCGCGGTGCCGAACAGCTCCCTGACGGACCTGAAAAGGGGCCCGAGCGTCACGTCGTAGAGCCTGGTGACCGGATTGTGGCTGGGGGGTGCCGCCGCAGCGGTCGGCGGTAGCCACGATCCCGCGCCGTTGAATACCACGATGTCGCCGCGGCTGATCGGCCGGATCCGGTAGACGACCTTGTTCACCAGCACCTTGTCTCCGACCAGCAGCGTGTCCTCCATCGAGCTGGAAGGAATGTAGAACGGCTGCACCACGAAGGTCTTGATCAGCAGCGCGATTGTGAGGGCCACCGCGAAAAGGACCACCATCTCGGTGATGAACGACCAGCGGCTGCGGGGTGCCTCCGCCTCTGCATCCTCGTCCTTCTCGTCCACATCACCGGATTCCTGGGCGTCGCTCGCTGGCGCCTGTGCGTCGCTACCGGTTCCCGCCAGGCCGGAAGTCTCCGCCCGGCCCACCGCGGCAGCGCCGCCCTGGCCGGCGATCACATCACCAGCGCGCTGCTCGTCGTCCATCATCACCATCCAGCCTAGCTGCCAGCAGACCGGTCCAGCGGCCCGAAAGCGGCCGGGCAGGATAATCCGGAATCACACCGGAAGACGCCATCAGCCGGACACTGAGCACAGCCCGGCTGCCGCAGAAAGCCTACCTCGTGCACGGCTCCGGCCACCGGAAGCGCCCGGGGCCGGCAGGTCTTATCTCCGGCTATGCGACCGCTTATCAGGCGTGACCTGCGGCCATGAGCCGGGAGCCGCGCTCGGGACCGCCGGGAAGCGAACTAGCGGACCGGCTCCCTGCGCTCCTTGATCCTCGCGGCCTTGCCGCGCAGCGACCGCAGGTAGTACAGCTTGGCGCGGCGCACCTGGCCCCTGGTCACGACTTCGATCGTCTCGATCGCCGGGGTGTTAAGCGGGAATGTGCGCTCCACGCCGACGCCGTAGCTGATCTTCCGCACGGTGAAGGTCTCGCGCGCGCCGCCGCCCTGCCTGCGGATGACTACGCCCTGGAACACCTGGATCCGGGAGCGGTTGCCCTCGGTAACCCTGACGTGCACCCTCAGGGTGTCACCCGGCCTGAACGCCGGGATGTCCGATCGGATCTGCGCCTGCTCAAGCTCGGCAATCGCGGTGTGCATCGCTTAGTCGTCCTCGTCCTCATCACGCGCACGGCCACGAACGCGCTGCAGTTGGTCTGGGTCGCCGCCAAGGCATGCGGCCAGCCCCGCGCGACGACAGCCGACGAGGGGCAATGGCCTTCAGTGTGCCACATCTTCACCCATGACTGCGAAACCAGCATCGGAAAGGACCTGACGATCGCGCGCGCTCAGCGCGCCTCGCGGCAGCCGGGCGGCCAGATCCGGCCTAGTCCTGGCGGTTCGCAGGAGCGCCTCGTCCCGGCGCCACCTGGCGATCGCGGCATGATTGCCTGACAGCAGAACGTCAGGCACTTCCCGCCCGCGCCAGACCCGCGGACGTGTGTAGGTTGGCCCTTCCACCAGACCGTGCATCGCGCCGACTCCGGCACCGAAGGAGTCGTCGGAGGCCGACTCGGCGTTGCCGAGGACGCCGGGCAGCAGCCGGCAGATCGCCTCGATCATCACCAGGACGGCCGGCTCCCCGCCCGGGAGCACGTAGTCACCTATCGATAGCTCTCGCACTGGAATGAGGGAGCGCGCGTACTCGACCACCCGGGCGTCGATTCCCTCGTACCTGCCGCACGCGAAGATCAGGTGCTCGGCCTCGGCCAGTTGAGC
>DASWGE010000396.1:0-2849 GCA_036393895.1 Streptosporangiaceae bacterium
GACGTCCTTGACCGGCTGCCCACGCCCTACGGCCTGGTCCGCTACGGCGTGGCGCCGGACCACAAGTCGATCAAGTCCATCGCCGATTACCTGCGCGGGGTGCTCGAGCACGACGGCGTCAGGTTCGTCGGCGCTGTGCACCTGGGCGACGACGTGACGAGAGCCGACCTGCTGTCCTGTTATGACGCGGTTGTCTATGCGACTGGCGCGATGCGGGACCGGCGGCTCGGGATACCCGGCGAGGACCTGAGGGGCAGCTATGCTGCGACCGACTTCGTGAACTGGTACTGCGGTCACCCAGACGTCGACCCTGACCGGTTCGTGCTTGACGCCGAGGCGGTCGCGGTGATCGGGGTCGGCAACGTCGCGGTGGACGTCGCGCGGATCCTGATCCGCGACCCTGACGAGCTGCGCGATACCGATGTCTCACAGCCGGTGCTCGACGCCCTGATCGCGAGCAAGGTACGCGAAGTGCACGTCATCGGGCGGCGCGGGCCTGCGCAGGCCAAGTTCACGACGAAGGAGCTCCGCGAGCTCGGCGAGCTGGCCGGGGTTGACGTGGTCGTCGGCGAGGGCGAGGCCGATCTTGACGCGTTCGACGCGAGCGGCGAGAGCGCCAGGCTCGCGGCGGAGGACCGGCACGTCCGCAGCAATTATGCGGTGATCAGCGACTGGGCAGGGCGGGTGCCGGCCGGGGGAGTACGCCGGCTGACCGTGCGATTCTGGCTGAGCCCGGCCGAAATTCACGGGGCGCAACAGGTCGAAGGGCTAACTCTGGAGCGGACCAGGCTGGACACCGCCGGGCGGCTGGTCGGGACCGGCCAGTATGAGCGGCTGCCGGTCCAGATGGTGCTGCGCAGCGTCGGGTATCAGAGCGTTCCGCTGCCCGGAGTGCCGTTCGACGAGCGCTCGCACACGGTTCCGAACGCCGACGGGCGCGTGCTCGGCCCGGACGGCCAGCCGCAGCCAGGCGAGTACGTCGCCGGGTGGCTCAAGCGCGGACCGACGGGTGTGATCGGCACGAACAAATCCGACGCCGCCCAGACCGTGCGCAGCCTGCTGGCCGACCTGGCGGGAGGGCCTGGCCCTGATGACATCCAGCTGCCAAGGCCGGGCCTGCTCAGGCTGCCCGAGAGCGCCGCTGCCGACATGCAGGCCGCAGGCACCGGCGCGAAGTCGGGCTACGCGTGGTCTGAGCGGTTCTGCGCGCTGCTCGCCGAACGGCGCATCACCCCGATCGGCTACGACGACTGGCTGCGGATCGAGACGGCGGAAAAGGAACTCGCCGCCGCGCTCGGTCGCGGCGCGCGAGTCAAGCTCGCGAGCCGCGCCGAGATCCACGCCGCCTGCGGCCTCGACAGCACCGACTCCGCCGCCACGCGGGCGTGATATAGCGCACAATCGGGGGCAAGTCAGGTCGCGGCCTCATCCCTGCGCGGTGATCAGGGACTTGAGCAGGTTTCTGGTTCGCAGCCGATCGTTGCCCCTGGCGTACTCGCCCGCCACGAAGTCGGTCACACCGCAGTCGGCGAGCGCCTTGATCTGCCCGGCGACCTGGTCTTCGTTGCCCACGATCGCGACGTCCGCCGGTCCCTCCGCACCCTCGCGGTCGAGCATCGCCCGGTACGAGGGCAGCTGACCGTAGATCTCGAAGACCTTGGCCGCGCGGGCACGAGCGCCGTCCGGATCGTCGGTCACGCATACCGGGAGGATGCAGACAACCCGGGGAGCCGGCCTGCCCGCCTGCTCCGCAGCTGCGTTGATCGTCGGAACCACGTAGTCCCGCGTGGTCGCCGGGCCGGTCATCCACAAGATCGTGCCCGCCGTGCGCTTCCCGGCGAGCCTGAGCATCGCCGGCCCCATCGCCGCGAGCAGGACAGGTACCGGCCCGGTTCGCGGGACCGACAGGCCAATCGAGGCTCGCAATGTCTGCCCCTCGAAGGCAACCGGCTGGCCGTCGAGCAGCGGCAGCAGGATCGACAGGTACTCGCTCATGTGCGTGGCCGGAGCACCGAAGCTGTAGCCGTACATGTCCTCGATGACGATCTTGTGAGAGAGGCCGATGCCGAGGGCAAGGCGCGAGTTAAGCGCCAGCGCCGTCGTGAGCGCCTGCTGGGCGAGTACCGCCGGATGCCGTGGATAGGTCGGGACGACGGCGGTGCCGATTTCGATTCCGGCGATGCCGCTGCCGGCGACCGCCAGCGCGGTCAGCGCGTCGAGGCCGAAGATGTTGGCCATCCAGGCCGAGGAGAAGCCGTCGTCGACGGCCATCAGCAGTTCGTCGCGTAGCAGGCTGAGCGCCTGCGGGGTCTGCGACTCTGTCAGGGACATGCCGATCCGCATCTGGATCTCCGTTCCGCCGATGTTCACGATGACCGCTATGCCGGGGTATTGGATCAGTATCGGCTAGGGGAGTATAGAAACATGGATTCGGGGCACGCTGCCCCCTCGGGCGGCGGCAGGAAGCACGTGCGCAAGCCTGCTGGCGTTGCATCCGACAAGGAGCAGGCGGAGGCCAGGAAGCTGACCGCCGCGGAAGAACCCCTGTTCGACGGCGGGACGGTCGACGGGGCCGGACGGGATGGCCTGGACCGCACGGCCGAGGTCCTCTCCGGCGCTGGGCAGGACACGCCCACGACGGCAGCCAGGCTCAGCGTTGTCGGGCAGCTGCCTGAACTGCCCGCCGACAGGTACCTGGACAGGGAGGAGAGCTGGCTGCGGTTCAGCCAGCGGGTGCTCGAGCTCGCCGAGGACCCGAACGTGCCGCTCCTGGAGCGCGTCAGGTTCGAGTCCATCTTCGCCAGCGCCCTCGATGAGTTCTTCATGGTCAGGGTGGCCGGCCGGATCCG
>DASWGE010000397.1:0-6187 GCA_036393895.1 Streptosporangiaceae bacterium
CATCAGGGAGCACGCGCTCCGGCTTTTCCGCGAGCAGGGGTATGACGCGACGACGGTCGAGCAGATCGCCGAGGCGGCCGACGTATCGCCGAGCACGTTCTTCCGGTACTTCCCGACCAAGGAAGACGTCGTGCTGCAGGACGAACTCGATGTCCTGGCAATCGGCGCCTTCGAGGCACAGTCCGCTGACCTTTCACCCGTTGCTGCCTTCCGCGCTGCCACCAGGGAAGCCTTCGCGTCCCTCGGACCCGACGAGCTCGCCAGGCTGCGGGAGACGGCCGAGTTGACCCTGACTGTCCCCGAGCTGCGCGCCAGAGCGATGGACGAGTTCGCTCGCACGATCGGCGTTATCGCCGAAGCATTGGCCAGGCGTTCTGGCCGCGACCCAGATGACTTCGCAGTACGGACTCTCGCTGGCGCGATCGTCGGGGTCATCATGGCGGCCACGATGCCGTGGCACGACTGGGCGGGAGAAGATCCCGGCGCCGACATACTGGCCAGGATCGACGCCGCGCTCTGCCAACTGGAGGCCGGCCTGCCGCTCTGATCCGCCGTCCCCGCCGTCCTCGCCGTCCTCGCCGTCCTGGCCGTCCTGGTCGTCCTGGTCGTCGTGGCCGTCCTGGCCGTCGTGGCCGTCGTGCGTGGCTCTGGCGCCGCGCGCCGCTCCGCCCCGGCCCCGGCCCCGCCCGCGGCCGCAACGGGAATGTTGCGCGTTCAATCAATGTTGTCCGAACATCGCAGGTGGCGGCAGGCGCCCGGCCCGGGCACCGATCCGCCCCGGTGGGAGGATGAAGTTATGCCAGCAGTGACCGTGGACGACATCTTGCTTCTGCCGCGGATCTTGGAGCCCGACGCGGCGGCCGCCCAGGAGCGGCCTGTGCTCGCGGTCACGACCGCGCCGTCGGCGCTCGAGGGCGAGGGCTTCCCGGTCCGCCGCGCCTTCGCGGGCGTTGACCTGCGGGCCCTGGATCCGTTCATTCACATGGACCAGATGGGCGAGGTTGACTACGCGCCAGGCGAGCCGCGGGGCACATCGTGGCACCCGCACCGTGGTTTCGAGACCGTCACTTACATGATCGACGGCACGTTCCGGCACCAGGATTCCAATGGCGGCGGCGGCCTGATCACCAACGGCGACACCCAGTGGATGACCGCTGGCGGCGGCATCCTGCACATCGAGGAGCCGCCCGAGGAGCTGGTCATGAGCGGCGGCTTGTTCCACGGCTTCCAGCTGTGGGTGAACCTGCCCGCGGCGATGAAGATGACCGCGGCGCGCTACCAGGACATCAGGGCCGGGCAGGTCGCGCTGCTCAGCTCGGCCGACGGCGGAACCCTCGTCAGGGTCATCGCTGGTGACGTGGCCGGCCACTCAGGTCCCGGCATCACGCACACGCCGATTACCCTGCTGCACGCGACGCTGCAGCCGGGCGCCCAGCTGCGGCTGCCGTGGCGGGCCGAATTCAACGCGCTCGGCTACGTCTTGGCTGGATCCGGCACCGTCGGCGCCGACAAGCGCCCGGTGCGCATCGGCCAGCTCGCGGTGTTCGGTCCCGGCGACGTGCTCACCTTCGACGCCAGCCAGCGGGCCGACGGCCCGAGCGAGGGCATGGACCTGCTCGTACTCGGCGGCCAGCCGATCAAGGAGCCGGTCGCGGCCTACGGCCCGTTCGTGATGAACACCAGGGCCGAGCTTGTGCAGGCCTTCGAGGACTACCAGGCCGGCCGGCTCGGATCGATCCCGGCCCAGAAGACCGAGGTCCCCGACGAGCCGCACCCCGGCCACGACGTCCTCTGAAGCTCTCCTGATCGCGGAAGGCGCCAACCGAAATAGAACAGCGATGGCCCATCAACCGTCTTCTTACCACGTTGATGGGCCATTGCTGTTGAATGGGACCGTTGATCTCCGGCGGAGGGCATGAGAGAACCGGTCGTTAGCGCGGATCTGGCCGAGGCGTTTGCCGCAGACGGCGTCGTCTGCGTCCGGCGAGTTCTCGATGCCGCCGAACTCGTCGACGCGGCAGCGGCCATCGAGGGCGTCCTCGCTAACCCCTCGCCGCTGGCCCAGGTAGCCAGCGGCCCAGGTGACCCGGGCGCCTTCACCGAGGACTTCTGCCGGTGGCAGCAAATCCCGGCGATCGAGCGGCTGGCCAGGCACTCGCGCCTGCCCGCGATCGCGGCTGCCCTGATGGGCACCGAGCAGGTCAGGTTTTATCACGATCATGTTCTGGTCAAGGAAGGCGGGACCAGGCAGCGCACACCATGGCATCAGGACCAGCCGTATTACAACGTCGACGGCCCAGGCGTGAGTGCCTGGATCCCGGGAGATCCTGTTCCCGCTGCTGGCTGCCCGGAGATCGTCGCCGGCACGCACCGCGGACCGTGGCTGATGCCGCGCACCTTCCTGCTCGGGGAGGCCAGGTGGTTTCCCGAGGGCAGCCTGGCCGAGATTCCCGACATCGAGGCTGACAGGGAGGCTTTCGACATCCGCCGGTTCGATCTAGAGCCCGGCGATGCCATCTTCTTCGATTTCCTCAGCGTGCATGGCGCGCCCGGCTTCCCGTTCAGCGGCCGCAGGCGGGTTCTCTCGCTGCGTTACCTGTCCGCGGGCGCCAGGCACGCGCCGCGTGCCTGGCGCACCTCGCCACCGTTCGACGGCCTCGACGCCGAGATCTCTCCAGGAGCGGTCATGGACCACCCGCTATTCCCGGTCGTCTGGCCCAACCCGAGCTAGGGCTGCCGGCTGGATGGCAACCACGCCGGCGCCGCGTGCCTCTCCAATGTACAATCTCAGTATCAGACTCTGTCCAAGCCGAGGAGGCTGTAGTGTCCACGACTCAGATTGAGCTAGACCAGGAATTGCTTGAGCAGGCGGCCAGCATCCTCGGCACGACGACTAAGAAGGCAACAGTCAACGAGGCACTGCGTCGCGTGGTTCGATCGGAAGTTCGTCGCCGTCATCTGGAGGAACTCGCCGCCGGGGCGCTTCCTGATCTTGGTGACCCCCAGATCATGCAAGCGGCATGGCGGTAGCCAGGTATCTGGCGGACAAGAGCGTGTGGGCGCGTGTGCGGCAGCCAGCGATCTTGTCTGTCATGAACGAATATGTTGAGCGCGGCCTGATCGGGACCTGCCCGATTGTCGAGCTGGAAATCCTGTTCAGCGCACGCACTGGCCCCGAACACACGCATTTCCGACGGCAGCGTGAGGCGTTCGAGTACTTCCCGCTTACTGACGAGATCGCCCGCCGCACTATCGAGGTGCAAGGCCTGCTCGCGCAACGGGCGCAGCACCGATCGGTCTCCATTCCTGACCTGCTGGTGGCGGCAACTGCCGAGCGATTCTCGCTGGTTGTCCTGCACTACGACGGTGACTACGAGCGAATCGCCGAGATCACCGGCCAGCCCACCAAGTGGATTGTCCCGGCCGGGACTGCCGACCAGCAGGGCTAGAGGGCTTTGCTGGCCGCAACATCCCCGGCCGGCTCGGCTGCCAGTCGGCGGAGCGCGCCGCGCACGACCTGCGGATCGGTCGTCGTCCAGTATGGCGGCAGCGAGGCGCGCAGGAACCCGGCGTAGCGGGCCGTGCTCAGCCGCGGGTCGAGCACTGCCACGACGCCCCGGTCGGTCATCGTCCGCAGCAGTCTTCCTGAGCCCTGAGCGAGCAGCAGGGCAGCCTGCGTCGCGGCCACGGACATGAACCCGTTGCCGCCGCGGGCCGCCACCGCCCGCTGCCGCGCCGACGCCAGCGGGTCATCCGGGCGCGGGAACGGGATCCGGTCGATCACCACGAGCCGGAGCGACGGCCCTGGCACGTCGACGCCCTGCCACAGCGAGAGCGTCCCGAACAGGCACGTCGGCTCGTCGGCGGCGAACTCGCTGACCAGCTGCGCGGTCTGGTCGTCGCCCTGGCAGAGTAGCGGGAACGTCACCCGCCCGCGCAACTCGCCGGCCGCCTGGCGCGCGGCCCGCATCGAGGAGAACAGCCCGAGGGTACGGCCGCCCGCTGCCTCGATGAGTTCGGCGATCTCGTCCAGGTAGGAGTCGGCGAGGCCGTCGCGCCCCGGCGGCGGAAGGTGCCTGGCAATGTACAAGATTCCGCTACGCGGGTGGTCGAACGGGGACCCGACGTCAACTCCCGTCCAGGCCAGCGAGTGTTCCCATCCCGACTCGCCCGCGTCGTCGCGCAGGCCGGCCGGCGAATCCGCCGCCTCTCCAGGCGAACCTGCGGGCCCGTCTCCGCCGGCACCTGGCGGGCCCGGCAAACCTGGCAGGCCTGGCAGGCCTGGTAGGCCCCACTGTCTGGCCAGCGGCTCGAACGAGCCGCCGAGCGCAAGCGTCGCGGAGGTCAGCACCGCTGTCCTCCGGCCGAACAGCCGACTCGCCAGCAACCCGCCGACCCGCAGCGGCGCGACCCGCAGCGTCGGCGGCCGCTCCGACTCCTCAGCCGACGGGCGGTCCAGCCACACCACGTCGGGCCGATCAGCGATGGCCGGGCCGAATGCCCCGAGAATCCGCTCGGCGGCATCTGCCGCGTCGCCGACGGCTGCGAGCGCTGCCCGCCTGGCGGCCAGCCGGTCTTGCTCCTCGTCGTTCTGTGCGCTCGTGCGGAACTCGGCCGCGCAGCCGGCGGCCGCATCACGCACCGACTCAAGCGCGCTGGCCAGCGCATCGTCAAGCATGTCCATCCGGCCTTCAGGGACGTCCGCCAGCATCCGCTCCAGGCCCAGGCCAGCGTCGCGGAGCCTGGCCACGGCTTTCTCCTCGATCATGCGCCCGCACCGGCGGGCCGCCACCTCCACGGCTGCGGCCGACAGCTCGTCGGAGGCGACGGAGGTCACCCGGTCGACCAGGTCATGGGCCTCGTCGACGATCACGACGTCGTGCTCGGGGAAGATGTCGAAGTCCTCGAGCGCGTCGATCGCGAGCAGCGCGTGGTTGGTCACGACGATGTCGGCCCGGCCTGCATCGTCCCTGGCGAGCTCGGCGAAGCACCGCGTGCCGAACGGGCAGCGCTGGGCCCCCAGGCACTCCCGCGCGCTGACCGAGACCTGCCGCCAGGCCTGCTCCCCCACCCCAGGCACGAGCTCGTCGCGGTCGCCGGTCTTCGTCGTGGCCGCCCACTCGTGGAGCCGCTGCACCTGGCGGCCGATCGCCGAGACCGCGCCAGGATCGAACAGCGCTTCGTCCTGATCATCGGCGGGGCCGCCCCGTAGCCGCTGGAGGCAGAGGTAATTCCTGCGGCCCTTGAGTATCGCGAAGACCGGTTCCCGGCCCAGGGCAGGCGCGATCGCCGCGGCCAGGCGCGGAAGATCCCGGTCGATCAGCTGCCGCTGCAGAGCGATGGTGGCCGTCGATACGACGACGGTCGCTTCCTCGCTGATCGCGTGCACCGCGGCCGGGACCAGGTACGCCAGCGATTTGCCGGTGCCGGTTCCAGCCTGGACGGCCAGGTGCTCGCCCGTCTCGATCGCAGTCTGGACCGCCCGCGCCATCGCGACCTGGCCGGGCCGTTCGGCCCCGCCGATCCCGGCCACGGCCATCGCGAGCAGGCCGGCAATATCGGCGGCATGCTCGGGAGGCACCGGCGACGCTGACGGCACCGGGGGCACCGGGGGCATGGCTCAGAACGCTATCGCGCGCAGCGCGCGATAGCGCCCTCAGCAGGAGATGTTGGCGCGCCGCATCCGGGTCCAGGCGACCGCGCCGAAGATGACGATGTAGGCGGCGAACGACGCGAGCCCGTGCAGCACTTGGGACCAGTCGATCGGCATCCGCAGTAGCGCGTCGAACGAGAACCAGTAGTGACTCGGCAGGTAGGGATGAATGACCGCCACCTGCGACACGGCGTCGAGTATGCCGCTGACGATCACGAGGACGAGGATCGCGGCCATCACAGCGATCGCGTGCTGCGTGAATGTCGAGAGCGCGAGGCCGATCGCGCCGAGCGCCGACAGCGCGACGGCCACATAGCAGACGATCAGCGCCAGCCGGCCGAGGCCCGCGGCCAGCGACACGGTATTGCCGGACAGCAGCGTCACCGGGCCGACCGGGAAAAAGATCGCGCCCATCAGCAGCCCGACTCCCGCGACGAGCAGGGTCGCGGTGAAGCAGAACACTACGATCATGGCGTACTTCGTCACCAACAGCCTGGTCCGCCCGGCCGGCACGGTCAGCAGCGTCCGCAGCGT
>DASWGE010000398.1:0-3383 GCA_036393895.1 Streptosporangiaceae bacterium
TGAGTCCGCACAACAGCCCGAGGGCGCGAGCCAGGAGAAGACGTCGGCAGCTTGCCCGCAGGTCAGGCAGCATTCATCCACCTCCGTGAAGTTGCCCGGATCAGCTACGGAACGCAGCGTAGTGGTTCCGGTCCTCCCCCGCGGCGAGCGCTGGTCCGGCCAGAATCCGGCCAGACGAGCTACCGGACGATGCAGACGAAGATGAGGCGGAGTCGTGACCTGGAGTTTCGTTGGCTGGCGCGCTCGGAGGGACTCGAACCCCCAACCTTCTGATCCGTAGTCAGATGCTCTATCCGTTGAGCTACGAGCGCAGGATGAACCCTCGATAGTGTACGGCAACTGGCCATGCACCGGTGGCGCGCCTGATCGCAGTGTAGGGAACCGGTGAATATGAGCAGACTGAGCGATCACTTGCGGGCACTTGGCTGGCTGGGCTGCGGGTGACACCCGGCCGGACCCGTTTTCACGGTTACCGCCTTTGGAAGCGGCCTGTCTGCGGGGTCCGGCCGCGCGGCTGCAATATGGATGGTCGGGGTCAGTTCGCCGGGCTGTTTTGGTAGGCGGCGACGTACCACTGCTCATTCCGTTTAGTGAGAACCCAGGTGGCTCGAACCAGGCGTTCGGCGGGAAGTTCGGTCTGGCCGGCCATGAGAACGCCGCCTTCAGTGATGACCACGGCGGTGTCGGACCCGAGGAACCGGACGCTTTGCGGCTCGTCGAGGACGCGGGATCCCTTGAGAGGCCCGGCGAACCCGGCGGCCATGGTGGTCCGGATGTCGTCGTTGTTCTTCTTGTGGACGCCCGGCTGTACCACCGTCGCGTCGTCGGTGTAGAGCTTGGCGAATGCGTCGGCGTCGCCGTCCGCCCAGGCGTCGTAGATGGCCTGGATAACGCTCACAACGCTGTCGGTCCGATTGTTGTTTGTCATGATGTTTGCCTTTCGATTTCTTTTGGTGACATTTCTGTCCAGTTGAGGGTCATATCTGCGGCTGGCTCCAGGCCGAACCGCGCAGCAGAAGTGCTTGGTGGACGTTGAGTGGCGATCTGGGATGGCTACCTCCTGTCGAGTGCCTGATTGCCGGGCGCGTCGCATCGGTGGTCTCCGTTCTCGGGGTCTCCCACGGCTGGCAGGCTGCATGGGTACCTACCGGGCCGACGGTCGAGATTCATCGCTCGGACCGATGATTTCTGCCACGCCGTGGAGTAGATATCTGTGTGGGACAAGGAGGAGTGGCCGTGACTGCCGTCAGGGACGAGTTCGAGCGCCAAGCCGATCCGTTTCGACGCGAGTTGCTCGCCCACTGTTACCGGATGCTCGGATCGGTCGACGAGGCCGAGGATCTGGTGCAGGAGACCATGCTGCGCGCCTGGCGCTCCTACGATCGCTACGACGACCGGAGGGCCTCGCTTCGCACGTGGCTGTACCGGATCGCCACCAACGCGTGCCTGACCACCCTGTCGGGGGTGAGCCGTCGCCCCCTACCGTCGGGGCTCGGCGCCCCTGGGGAAGATCCCGAACAGGCCCTGGTCCCGGCGTTCGATATCCCGTGGGTCCAGCCGATGCCCGATGCGATGCTCGGCGCGGGTCCAGAGGACCCGGCGACGACGGTCGGCCTCCGTGGCAGTTTGCGTCTGGCGTTCGTCGCGGCGATCCAGTACCTGCCGGCTCGCCAACGCGCCATCCTGATCCTGCGCGACGTGCTCGAGTTCTCTGCCGTTGAAGTTGCCAATATCCTGGCCACGACCCCCGCCGCGGTGAACAGCGGCCTGCAGCGCGCCAGGGCCCGGCTCGATGACGTCTCAGTCGCCGAGGACCGGATCGAGGAACCATCCGACCCGACGACCCGCGCCCTCATCGACCAGTACGTCGTTGCCTTCGAGACGGCTAACATCCCTGCGCTCACCCGGCTGCTGACCGATCAAGTGGTACTGGAGATGCCGCCTGTTCCGCTGTGGTTCCTCGGCCGTGATCACTACAGCCAGTTCATCGCCCGGGTCTTCCGGCTGCGAGGCCCAGACTGGCGCATGCTCCGCACCACCGCCAACGGCCAACCGGCGGTCGGAGCGTACTTCCGGGGCGACCAGAACAGCTACGAGGCCCACACCCTGCAAGTGTTCAGCCTCACCTCATCCGGAATTAGCCGCAACGTGGTCTTCCAGGATCCGCACCTCTTCGAGCTGTTCGATCTCCCGCCCGCCCTCGACGCCGCTTCGGTCACCGCTACACGACCGGTACGGGCACCGTCCGGAGTCTGAAGACGCCACAAATTCGGGGAGCCTCTGATGCCGTCGGTCCCGCTGCAGGGTAGCGATGACCAAGTGAACGGATTTGCCAGTGGCCCGGGCCGAGTCCGTCCGCGCCGCCATGGCGTGGAGTCAGCCCCGACCCTAGCCAGATCCTGGCTAGCTCCAGACGACTCTCGTAAGCCTCCAGGCCGTTTGTAATCGATGACCAATACCAGCCCGAGTAGTGCATGCGGCCTCGATACCCGCGGGAACTCGCGCCAGGTAGGCCCTTGGTGAGTTCATCGAGCTTCACTCGGTCGAGGGTCGTATCGATAGCTTCGCCGCTGCCCGCGCGGTACTGAATACGCACCGCCGCCGCACCGCGCCGCAGTTTCGTTCTCTCGCCGGCCGACGGCCTCATATCGGCCTTGTCGATCGCGCCAGGTTCGCCGCTCGCCGCCCGCATCTGCAGCGGCTAGAAGTCCTGGCCCCCGGCCCGGGCCCTGGTGCGGGGCCGTCATCGCCGCTGACCCGGCTCACCTCTTCCTGCGGCCGTCCGAACGCCGGGGCATCATGGCTCCCGGCTGGCGCCTGCGGGAACGTGCCGCTCAGGGCTGGACCAGTTGCCTCACGATGTCGTCTACGGCGGTCCGGGCGGCTGCGGTGCTGCTCGGCGGGTTGAGGCGGGTGAATTCCGGGGTTCCCATCCGGGCGAGCGCGGTGATCACGCCGAACAGGTCCTGCGGTTTGAGCCGGTCGCTGATCACCTTGTCCCGCTGCGCCTGGGCGATGGCCGCGACCCTGCCGCGCTGGGCGGCCGATACCGCGTCGTGCGGGCCGGGCTTGCCGTGCTCCAGGCGGTACCAGTCCGATAGCCGCGCCACGGGCGCGTCCGTCCGGTAGCGGTCGAACATGGCGACCGCATAGGCGGGCAGGTCGGCCGCGTCGAACGGGACCGCGTCGGTCGCGGCGGTCACCATCTGCGCGAAGACCGCCTCGAAGAGCTGCTCCTTGTTCCGAAGTAGGCATACAGCATCGCCTTGTTGCTGTTGGCGGCCGCGGCGATCCGGTCCACGCGGGCGCCGGCGATGCCGTGCTCGGTGAACTCCTCGGTGGCGGCGGCCAGGATGCGCTTCTTCGTGTCCTCCGCGTTCCTC
>DASWGE010000399.1:0-8061 GCA_036393895.1 Streptosporangiaceae bacterium
GTTGGGGTCCAGCCAGATCGCCGCCCCGGCCGCGGCGACCGGCCAGTCGCCGACCCGGCGTCCCACCTTCTGATAGGCGCTTCCGCCGCCGGCGACGATCGGGATCCTGAACTCGGTAAGGATCTCGCAGGGGCGGACGACCGTCTCGTACGGCCCGGTGTGGAAGTCCCTGGCCTGTACCGTCCTGGTCCCGGCCAGACCGTGGATCACCATCGTGGCCTTCAGGGCCGCGAACGCCGCGGACAGGTCCTCGGACGGGTCGGCCTGGCAGAGCGAGCCGCCGACGGTACCCCACAGCCGCACGACCGGATCGGCGATCACCCGCTCGGCGTCGTGCAGGATCGCGAAATGCTGGCCGGCGGCGGCCGAGTGGAGCAGCTGCGCGTGCCTGGTCATGGCGCCGATCCGGAGCTCGCCGCCGACCACCTCGACATAGCAAAGGTCCGTTAGCCCGTTGATGTCGATCAGCGTCTCAGGCTGCGCGAGCCGGAGCTTCATCATCGGAATGAGGCTGTGCCCGCCAGCGAGGACCTTCGCCTCAGGACCGAACCTGGCGAGCAGGTTCAGCGCATGGTCAAGGCTGGTCGCCTTCTCGTACTCGACGTATGCAGGCACCTGCAATGCGGCCTCCCGGAGCCCGACGCCACGCCTCTGCAGTGTACGAGGCGCCATGGCAGAGCCTGGTCTGCGGGATAATCGGCAGAGTCATGACACTTACGCAACTTAACGCCTTCGTGCTGGTCGCCAGGCTGGGCTCGGTCACCGCCGCGGCCAACGCGCTCGGAGTGAGCGAGCCGGCCGTGTCCCAGGCGCTGTCCGCGCTTCGGGCCCACCTCGGCGATCAGCTCCTCAGCCGCGGTCCGTCCGGCATGACGCTGACGGCCGGCGGGTCACGGCTCCTTGCGACCGCCTCGCAGATCGTCGTGCTCGGCGCTGAGGCGCACGCCGCCGTCAGGGCTGCTCAGGGCGCTCCTGAGCAGCTCAGGATGGTGGCGACAGCCACTGTCGCCGAGTTTGTGACCACGCCGCTCATCGAGGCCTTCACCAAACGTTTCGCCGGCAGCGTCGAGGTGTCCTGCGGCGTCGCCGTCACCAAGGAGATGCCGGTGCTGGTTGCCAACCGACTGGCGGACGTGGCCATCAGCCCCCGGGCGGCCGCAGACCCCAGCCTGCCGGTGGTAAGCGAGCCAATCTTCAAGTACCGCCTGGTTGCGGTCACGGCCGGGAACTCGCGGCCGAATGGCAATCCCCGGCAGTGGCGCTGGCTCGTCGATCCGTCGGCAACCGACCCGGGCAGCGACGTCGCCCAGTTTCTTGCGGCGCTGCGGATACCAGACGACCGCATCGGCGTGTGCCCGAGCCAGACCGCCGCCTGGGCGGCGGCAGCCGACGGCGGCGGAGTGTCGCTCGCCGTGGAGCACCTGGTGTCGCACCAGTTGCGGCGCGGCGAGCTGTCCTTCGTCGAAGTGCCGGGGCCGCCGGTCGAGGGGTGCTGGTTCGTGACGATGCTCGAGCGCCAGCAGCGCAGCGCGGTGGCCAGTTCGCTGCGCCGGTTCCTCAGCACCCCCGAGGCGATGCAGCTGATGCGGGCCCCGGCCGCGGGCGTGCCGCCGTCCCGCTTCCGGCCTCCCGTGTACGTGACCATCTGGAGCTGATCGGGGAGATCAAGTGACCGTTGTCAGCCTGACCCGCCTTTGGTGCGGTGATGCCAGTTCCTGAGCCGTGGTTGATCCATTTCGGCTGTCTCGGGTGGCATCAACCGGCTTGAGGTGTGTCGTGGATGATGCGTTCTCGCAGATCAGGGAGATACCGCCCGGCGGTCACGAAGTCACTGTCGTCGTGTAGCACAACGAGGTCATGGTGTGCTGCCGTAGCGCAGATCAACAGGTCCACGGCCGACAATGCGCGGTGTGCCCCGTGGCGTAGCAGGCGGTATTGCGCGGACTCGATCCACCGCCAAGCGCTCTTAGGGACCGGGGCGTCGGGGTAGAGTGCATCGAACATTTCAGACATTTGCTCGTACTCATCGATGGTGCGAGCCGAACGACGGAATTCGACGCGCTGGGGATGACACGAACCGATCACGCCCAGAGAGACGACTTCAGCCCAGGATTCTCGCAGCTTGGCGTCCCGCAGGATCCGCCACAGGGCGGACGAGTCGAGCAGATAGCGAATCACGCCGCCGGGTCTTTGTCAGCCGCCCGCCGGTGTTCCCACTCCTTGAAATCCCAACGCTCAGCAAGCGCAGCGTAATGCTCGAGGGCTGCAGCCCGGCGATGCCGGGCAGTGAACTCGCGAAGGGCCAAGTTGACGGTTTCCTTCTTCGTCTTCGCGCCGGATAGCCGCATGGCTTCGTTGAGGGCGTCTTCATCGATGTCGATCTGCGTCAGCGCCATTGGGCCCCTCATGATGTTGATGACATACATCTATAATGTACATCATCAACAACGGGCGCGCGGACGGGATTAGAGACCCCGATGGGGAACCGGCCGCGTTCAGGGCAGTTAAGCAAGAGCTTATTAGCTGGTTGCGGGGCATTCCTGCCGGGTGGACCATGAGCCTTGCTGCTGCAACGAAAGCAGCCAGCCGACGGTGCCTGCGGCCCCGTCCAAAGCCTGGAGTGCGCCATGCGGATCGAGTCCGACGGGCACAGCAGCGGCAACCCCCGCCTGTATGAGCTGATCGAGCACACGCCCAAGACCGGCAAGAGCCCGACGGTCTGGGCCTGGCCGCAACTCATCGACTACCTGAAGGTTGCCGGGCAGCCGGTGCCTGGGCCGTGGCCGCCGCACCAGGAACCGCGGCCCGATCCCGAAGAGGACACGCTGCCGGTCGCCGTGGCTGACACGGACGACTAGGGAACTGGTCGGGCCCGCGGTCACGTCCAGACAGGACACTGGAGGATCGGATGTATCCGTCTCGGTTCCGCTACGAGGCACCGCGCTCGATCGCCGAGGCGATCTCCCTGCTGCATGAGGGCGGGGACGACGCGAAGGTATTGGCCGGTGGCCAGAGCCTGGTGCCCCTGATGAAGCTGCGCTTCGCCTCGCCCGAGCTGATCGTCGATATCAACAACCTGCCCGGCCTCGACTACCACCACGAGGACCCGGACGGCACGATCAGGGTCGGTGCGCTATGCCGGCACGCCGACCTCGAGCGCTCGGCCCTGCTCAAGAGCAAGCAGCCAGTCATGGCGGCGGCCGCTCCATTGATCGCCGACCCGATCGTCAGGAACCGCGGCACGCTCGTCGGCTCGCTCTGTCACGCCGACCCGCAGGGTGACTGGGCGTCGGTGGTGACCGCACTCGGCGGACACGTGATCGCGCTCGGTCCCGATGGCAGGCGCGCCATCCCCATCACGGAGTTCGTGACCGGCCCGTTCCAGAACGCGCTCGCACCGGACGAGATCGCGGTCGAGGCCGTGATCCCGGCGCCGAAGGGAACGCTGGCTGGCGGCTACCTCAAGCTCGAGCGCCGGGTCGGCGACTTCGCGACCGTCGGCGTCGCAGCGGCGATCGAGACCTCGGGCGACGCGGTAACCAGGGCAGGCATCGCGCTAACCGGAGTCGGCGGGTCGACGATCAGCGCGACTGAGGCAAGCCAGTCGCTGGTGGGGCGGCCGCTGACGGCCGGGAGCATCGCGGAGGCGGCGGACCTGGCAGCCGCGGCGGCGCGGCCGAGGACGGACCACAGGGGCAGCGCGGAGTACAAGCGGCACATGGTCCGGACGTTCGTGGTCCGCATCCTCGGCCGGACCAACGGCAGCGTGGAAAGGGCAGCCTGACATGACGATCGTCTACGAGGACCGCGGCGACGAAGCCGCCAGTGACGTACCGGTCAACCGGATCAGGTTCAGCATCAACGGGCAGAAGAAGATAGCGGAGGTCGAGCCGAGGCTGCTGCTCTCCCACCTGATCAGGCGCGGGCTCGGGCTTACCGGCACGCATATGGGCTGCGACACGACCAACTGCGGCGCGTGCACCGTGCTCGTCGACGGCCGCCCGGTCAAGTCCTGCACGATGCTCGCCGTGCAGGCCGACGGCCACGCGATCGAGACCGTGGAGGGCCTGTCGGGGCGCAGTGAGCTGCATCCGCTCCAGGAGGGCTTCAAGCAGGAGCACGGCCTGCAGTGCGGGTTCTGCACGCCGGGCATGATGATGGCCGCCAAGGCGCTCCTCACCGAGAACCCGAACCCGACTGAGGAGGACGTGCGCTGGGCCCTCTCGGGCAATCTCTGCCGGTGCACGGGCTACCAGAACATCGTCAAGTCGGTGCTCTGGGCGGCCGACAAGCTCAGGTCCCAGAGTTAGGGGTCGAACAGTGTCAGTGTCGCAGGCGCTAGACGAGATCAAGATCGGCGGACTCGGCGCGAGCCGCAGGCGCGTCGAGGATGACCGCTTCATCCGGGGCAAGGGCAACTACACAGACGACATCACCCTGCCCGGCATGCTGCACCTGGAGATCCTGCGCAGCCCGCTCGCGCACGCGCGGATCAAGTCGATCGACACGAGCAAGGCATGGGACATCCCTGGGGTTCATCTCGTCCTGACCGGCGAGATGATGGCGACCCGCAACCTGGCCTGGATGCCGACCCTGTCGTATGACACCCAGGCCGTGCTGGCGACCGACAAGGTTCGCTTCCAGGGCCAGGAGGTCGCGTGCGTGATCGCTGACGACCCGTACATCGCCAAGGACGCCTGCGAGGCGATCGACGTCGAGTACGAGCCGCTGCCCGCCATCGTCAACCCGGCCCAGGCTGTCGCCGACGGCGCGCCGGTGATCAGGGACGACAAGGAAAACCAGCCCGACAACGTGATCTACAACTGGGAGGTCGGAGACAGGGCGGGCACCGACCGCGCGTTCGAGCAGGCCGACGTCGTCTCCCGGCTACAGCTGCACTACCCGCGCTCGCATCCGTCCCCGATCGAGTGCTGCGGTTCGATCGCCGACTTCAACCGGGCCACGTCCAAGCTCACCGTGTACATGACCACGCAGGCGCCGCACATCATCCGCGCCGCCGTCGCGCTGGTCGCCGAGCTTCCCGAGCACATGATCAGGATCGTGTCCCCCGACATCGGCGGCGGGTTCGGCAACAAGGTCCCCGTCTACCCGGGCTACGTCTGCTCGATCCTGGCGTCCATCCTGCTCGAGCGGCCGGTCAAGTGGATCGAGGACAAGTCGGGGAACCTGATCTCGACCGGCTTCGCGCGCGACATCTACCTCGACGGCGAGCTCGCGCTGCGCAAGGACGGCAAGATTCTCGCAGTCCGCATGCACGCCGACGCCGACCACGGCGCGTTCTTCTCCGACGCCCAGCCGAGCAAGTTCAAGATCGGCCTGCTGCACTCCACGTTCGCCTGTTACGACGTACCCGTCGCACACCTGACCGCTCGAGGCACTTACAGCAACAAAGCGCCCGGAGGAGTCGCCTACCGATGCTCATTCCGTGTCACGGAAGCGATGTTCTTCCAGGAGCGGATGATTGCCGCGGCCGCCGCCGACCTGGGAATGGACCCGGCGGAGTTCCGCAGGATGAACTTCGTCACGGACGAGCAGTTCCCGCACCGCACGCCGTTCGGGTTCCTGCTCGACTCCGGCCAGTACGCCAAATGCCTCGACGTCGGCCTGAAGGCCGTCGGCTACGAGGACTTCAGGCGGCAGCAGGAGGAGGCGAGGAAGCGGGGCAAGCTGCTCGGCCTCGGTATCTCGACGATGACCGAGCCGCTCGGCGCGGGTAATAGCCGCGAGTACGACATTCTCGGCATCAAGATGTTCGACTCGGCCGAGCTCAAGGTCCACATGACCGGGAAGGCGATCCTGCGGACCGGCGCCAAGACGCAAGGACAGGGCCACGAGACAACCTGGGCACAAATCGTCGCGCACGAGCTCGGGCTGCCAGCTGAGGACGTGATCGTCGAGGAGGGCGACACCGACACCGCGCCGTTCGGCATGGGCACCTACGCCTCCCGCAGCACCCCGGTCGCAGGCGCCGCAGTATCCATGGTGGCGAGGAAGATCAGGGCCAAGGCACGGAGGCTGGCGGCGCATTTGCTCGAGGTGTCGGAGGAGGATGTCGAGTGGGAACTCGGCAGGTTCTACGTCCGCAGTTCGCCTGACCGCGGCGTGACAATCCAGGAATGCGCGATGGCGGCCTACAGCAATATGCCAGACGGCATGGAGCCCGGCCTTGAGAACACCGCTTACTACGACCCGCCGAACCTGACCTGGCCGTTCGCCGTTTACCTCGTCACCGTCGAGGTCGACCCGGAAACCGGAGTCTGGGACGTGCTGAACATCGTGGCCGTCGACGACTGCGGCGTCCGGATCAACCCGATGATCGTCGAGGGCCAGATCATGGGTGGCCTGACCGAGGCCTATGCCATGGCCAACATGCAGTTCATCACGTTCGATGCCGAGGGCAACTGCGTCGGCGCGAACTACATGGATTACCTGCTGCCCACCGCCTGGGAGACGCCGGGCTTCGAGCTGCACAGCGAGGTGGTCACGCCGAGCCCGCACCACCCGATCGGGGCCAAGGGCGTCGGCGAGTGCGCGGCCGTCGGCGGCCCGGCGGCCTTCGTCAACGCGGTAATTGACGCGATCGCCGGCACCGGCGTCCGCAACATCGACATGCCGCTGCTGCCCGACCGGGTTTGGGAGGCGATCACGCACCGCCACGACGTATCGGGCGCTCCGCCGGTACGCGCGGACGACTAACGGAGGCACCGAACATGGAAGGCTGGCAGGTGATCGAACAGGCCGCAGCGCTCGCCCAGCGTGGCGAGGCCGTCGCGCTCGCCACGGTGGTCTGGCGGCAGGGCCCGTCATCTGGCCAGGTTGGCTCCCGCGCCATCATCACCGAGTCCGGCGAGGTGCGCGGCTGGATTGGCGGCGCCTGCGCGGAGCCATCGGTGATCCGCCAGGCACAGGCTGTTCTCGCCGAGGGAGCCCCGCGGCTGCTGCTGCTCGGGACGACGGACAAGTTCGGTGACGCGATTCCCGAGGGCATGACGGTAGTGCCGATCGCGTGCCAGAGCGAGGGCGCGCTGGAGGTCTACATCGAACCCGTGCTGCCCGCACCGCACCTGGTGGTGGTCGGCCGCTCGCCCATGGCGCACACTCTCGCCGAGCTAGCTGGAGCGCTCGGCTGGCGGGCCGACCGGCTCGACTGGACCACGTTCAAAGCGGCGAACGCGAACGAGCGGTCGATGGTGGTTGTGGCCACGCAGGGCCACGGTGACGAGGAGGCGCTCGAGCAGGCCGCTGCTGCCAGGCCCGCGTATCTGGGGCTGGTCGGGTCGCGCAAGCGCGGCGCGGCCGTACTCGGCTACCTAGCCGAACGCGGCGTCGCGAGGGATCAACTCGACATGGTACGAGTCCCGGCGGGCCTGAATCTCGGCCGGACCTCGCACACCGAGATCGCCGTCGCTATCCTCGCCGAGCTCGTACAGCTCCGAGCGGCCAGCGAGCTGGGGACGCGGGAACGCCCAGCCGAGCCATCCGAGGCCGTCGATCCGGTCTGCGGCATGACGGTACCCGCGGGCCCCGCAGGCCGGCCCTTGGAGCACGAGGGCGCCACCTATTACTTCTGCTCTGCGGGCTGCCGCTCCCAGTTCGAGTCCAGGCCGGCTTCCTACCTTAGGAAAGAGGCGCGATGCTGATCACCAATGACTTCGAGGTCGCGCAGCCGGTCGAGGCGGTGTGGCAATTCTTCGGCGACATCCCGCGGGTGGCGAGCTGCCTGCCGGGTGCCGAGCTGACCGAAACATTGGGGGACGACAAGTATGGCGGCCGGGTCGCGGTCAGGATGGGCCCGGTCAGGCTCCAGTTCGCAGGCACCGCCGAGATCACCGAACGGGACGAGGCGGCCAAGCGCATCGTCGTGCACGCGACCGGTGCCGAGGAACGGGGCCGGGGGCAGGCGTCCATGGTCGTGTCGGCGACGCTTGCCGCAGCCGGCCGCGGTACCAAGGTGGCTGTCAGTCAGGACTTGCAGCTGTCGGGTGCCGCTGCCCAGTACGGCCGGGGCATGATCTCCGATGTCACCACCGTGCTGATGCG
>DASWGE010000400.1:0-1594 GCA_036393895.1 Streptosporangiaceae bacterium
GCAAGCCCGCCTGGACGAGGAGCGTCTCGGCGGATACGTTCAGCGCTTCGGCGATCAGCTTGGGCACGCGGACTGACGGCGGTGCAACCCACGTTCGACCTGGCTCAAGTAAGGGTGGGACAGGCTCGTCATCTCCGCCAGCTGGCGCAGCGACAAGCGAGCAAGCTCACGCTGGGCTGCGGATGAAAGGCCCGAGGGCTTCCGCCTGCGCTTTCCCAGGATCGGTCACGTCTGCCTCCGCACCTGCGCGGGCGCGCCGACGCCGAGGCTGCACGTCGCTGCCAGTGCGCGGCGGACCTCATCAGGCTCGGGTGAGGAACAACTTCTCCATCTGCTCCTCGGTCATCGGGGATTCGCCGTCTCCGGCGAGGCACTGCCGCATCCCGCTCGCCACGATCTTGAAACCGGCCCGGTCCAGGGGGCGCGACACCCCGAGGGCCCCCTGTCCGGCGCGGGCATGCGCGACTGTGGCGGCGCGCGCGGCGCTGCCCGCCAGGAGCAGGGTCGCGGCCTGATGACGCGGCAGCCGGCCGCTCGCTCAGGCCAGCCCACGCCGGGGTGCGGATGAGCTCGCGGGCGGCGGATCTGTGTATCTTGCCGCGTCACCCGAAGAGCCGGGCATGAAATTAGGCCGGACACGATGGCTGTTGCGAGCCGTGCGCAGGCCAGCAAGATGATCGCATGTGCGGGCAATCTCCGGCCTATAGCCGGGAGTAGTCCTTGATGTCCTGCTCGAACTCGGCAACTGTCTCCGGCGTCAGGGTCCGGCGGGTCTCAGCGAGTCCCCGCAGGACGTCCGGCGTCGAGGTGAGTTCCTCGCCACTTTCGAACATCACTCTCTCGAATACCAGCTGGGCGGTCCTGCGCGCGGCGAACTCGATGTCGGCCGGGGTGAACAGCCGAGACTGGCCGACGATGGCCGCCAGGTCCAGCTCAGCGTGCGGCATCGCCGCCAGGTACCGGTCCCAGATCGCCTGCCTGGCCTCGTCATCGGGCGGGCCCACCGGGATGACGTAGTCGAATCTGCCATGTCGCAGGAACGCGGTGTCCAGCGCGCGGACCGAGTTGGTCGCGCAGATCAGCAGCCGCTCATCCCGCTCGCGGAACGGCGGTATCAGCTTCAGCATCTCGTTGGTCACGCCTTGCGCGACGGAGATCGCCCGGAGGCTGGCGCAGGCCGGCGATCTCCTCCACTTCATCGATGAACACCACGACCCTGTCTAGCTCCGTCACCAGCCCGAACGCCTCCCGCAGTGCCGATGCCAGGCCGCTAGGCGAGTCACCCGCCAGCCGGGACGGGAACAGCTCGACGAAGGGCCAGCCGAGCCGGGAGGCAACCCCCTTGGCGAACGTGGTCTTGCCCGTGCCCGGGGGGCCGAACAAGATGATGGCCCGGGGCGGGACGAGGCCAAGCCGGCCGGCGAGCTGAGGATTGGCCAGCGGGAGTATGACCCGCCGTTCGATCAGCTCCTTCTCCCTGACCATCCCGCCCAGCTGCTCCCAGGCGTCCGCCCGGATCATGCGTCCGCCCAGCTGCTCCAGGATCCCGGCGTCGCCCGGCCCGACTGGCTCGAGTTTCTCGCAGAAGACCATG
>DASWGE010000401.1:0-4818 GCA_036393895.1 Streptosporangiaceae bacterium
GGCAGGCGGCCACCAGCCTGGCGGCAGGCCTGTGGAAGATGGCAGGCCCGAGTCGGCCAGCGAGTTGCCCACATGGCCCGAACGGCCTCCGGCCGGGTCGGCCGGCCCCGTTCCGGCCAGCTCGCCATCGGCCTGGATCACGCCGCCGGGTTTGCGTCATACGTCCGAAGGCGACGCTGCAATTGCGCAGGAAGGTTTCCCGGATCTGGGTAATCAGCCTGAATATACAGATAGCGTCGGCGGTGATGGATCAGGACGGACTTCTGCTGGTCCATCGGTACTCGACCAGGAGCCGGCCGCGCCTAGTCGCCGAGCGACGGAGGAGCCCAGATGAGCTCGCCAGGATCGCAGGCCCGGCCGCCTGCAGGCGATGGCGACCGTGGCCAGGGATTCAGCGCTGCGGACAACGATGATGGCGCGGGCCAGAACCGCCGCCGGGCTGGCGGGCGCACGCCTGGGGCCCACCGGGCGAGGAAGGCCGATGGGTTGCTGCCTGGCTTCGGCAGATCGCGCGGGAAGCCTGATCGCGGTGCCGGGTCCAACGCCGCATCGCGGCTAGATGCCGCATCGCGGCCAGATGCCGGAGCCGCCCCAGGGCCCGGTGCCGCGGCCCGGACCGATGCCGGACCCGATGCCGGAGCCTGGTCCAGGTCCGGTAACTGGCCGAACTCCGGACCCAGGCCCCAGCCTCCTACCCGGCCCAATCCGGCAGCCAGGCCGCCGCACGGTTCCCGCCCGAACTTGGGGGCCGGGCCTCAGGCTGGCAGCTGGCCAAACCCGGGACCAGGGCCGCAGCCAGGAGCCGCGCCCGAGCCACGTACCCGGCCCAATCCAGGAATCGGGCCCGAGCCCCGTATCAGGCCTGATCATGGAATCGGGCCCGAGCCACGTACCCGGCCCAATCCTGGTAACGGCGCCCAGCCTGGTACTAGACCCAACTCAAACCTCAGGCCAAGGCCGGGTACCGCGCCCAACGCCGGTGCCCAAGACCCTAGGCTCGATCGCGGTTCTCAGTCGTCGCCCGACCGCGGCAGCCCGCTCGGCAGCTGGGGCCGGCGTGACCCCCGGTTCGAGCCAGACTGGCCAGTCCAACGGGACGACGCGGCTTACCGGGGTGGCCGGGACCAGCGCGATGGCCGAGCTGAACGGGACCGCTGGGATCAGCCTAACGGCTGGCAGGATCGTGACCCGCGGCTGCAGCGGGACTGGCGGGTCCAGCAGAACCGTGCTGCCGGCTGGGATAACCGGGACCTGCCAAACGGCCAGGCTGGCCCAGAGCCGTGGGCGCAAGGCGATCCTCGCGCCGCCCGGAGAGCGGCGTCCGACGGTGATCTCGGCGGCCAGCCCGCACCATGGCCGGGCGACGTCCCGTCCTCGGGAGAGGCCGGACTGGCTGCCGGTGGATATGGCCTCAGCGCGGAGGGCGAGCTGACCGAGGCCGAGCTCGCACGTTCGTGGTTCCGGCCGACCCCGCCGACCGGGTCCGGGCCGGCTCGACCCTCCGGGTCGGGGCCTGGCGAACCGCGATTGACCGACCCGGCTGCGGCGCCGGACGGCGCGGCGGCCCAGGGTCTGGTGCGGTCAAGTGCTGTTATGGCGCTCGGCACATTGGCGTCGCGCGTTACTGGAATGCTCAGGACGATTGTGCTGGTCCCCGCTCTTGGAGCGTATGCACTCGCCAACGCCTATAACGTCGCCAACACGCTGCCGAATACCGTCTATAACCTGGCGATCGGCGGCATCCTGACGTCCGTCATCGTGCCGCTGCTCGTCAATGCGTCCAAGCGGGACGCCGATCGGGGCGAGAACTACACGCAGCGGATGTTCACGCTCGTCACGATCATTCTTGCGGTTGTCACCGTGATCGCCACGGCAGCAGCCGGGCCGATCGCCGCTCTGTTCGGCTGCGCCTCGAACGCATGCTCGGGCTCGTCTGCTGCCGCTGACTACAAGCACGTTCTGATCATCTTCTCGTTTTTCTTCATCCCGCAGATCTTCTTTTACGGCGTGAGCTCGCTCGCCGGGGCCGTCCTGAACGCGCGGGGCCACTTCGCCGCGCCGATGTGGACTCCCGTCATCAACAACATCGTGGTCATCATCGTGACGATCGCCTTCATGATCGTCACCGGCGTGTTTTCCGGCGTGCATCCTGGGGTCACCAGCATCACCCCGCTGGAAGTGCAGCTGCTCGGCATCGGCACCACGCTGGGCATCGTCGCTCAGACCGCAGCCTTGATACCGGCCCTGCGCCGCGTCGGGTTCCGCTGGCGGCCAACGTTCGATTTCAGGCGCGCAGACGTCTCGGAGATCGGCCGGATGGCCGGCTGGATGTTCGGCTACATCCTCACGACTCAGGTCGCTTTCTTCGTTACCGTGAAGGTGGCCGACCACGCGAATATCCCTGGTCAGACTCACGGCGTCGGTGCCGGTTACACGGCCTACGCCAGCGCCTGGATGCTGTTCCAGCTTCCCTATGCGATCGTCGCGATCTCGGTGATCACGGCTCTGCTGCCCAGGATGAGCGCGAACGCATCGGACGGCCGATATGACCTGGTGAGGTCAGACTTCTCGACCGGCGTGCGACTGGGCTCGGTAATTGTCGCGCCCGCTGCGCTCGTTCTCGCTGTGCTCGGCCCGTCCGTTGCGATCGTCATGTTCGCCTGGGGCAACACCAACCTCCCTAGCGCCACCTACTTCGGCGTTGTCTTCGCCGTCTTCTCGCTCGGCCTCGTGCCGTACATGCTGTTCCAGTTGCTGCTGCGGGTCTTCTACTCATTGCATGACAGCAAGACTCCTGCGCTCGTCGGCGTAGCCACCATGATCGCCAATGTGGGCGCGAACCTGATCGCGCTGGCGATCGTTCCCTCGCGCGACGTAGTGGCGGCGCTCGGCATAGGTTTCGGACTGGCCAACTTGGTCGGCGCCGCTCTTGCCTGGCGAATACTGAGCCACCGCCTCGGCGGGCTCGGCGGGCACGAGATCGGCCGCAGCCTGCTGCGCATGCACGCCGCCGCGGTGCCAGCAGCCATCTTCGCGCTCTGCATCGCACTGACCGTCAACGCCGTGTTCTCTGCCGGGAAGGTCTCGGCCGCGCTGGCCTTGATCATCGGCGGTGCTGGCGCGGTGCTGCTGTACGTCGTGCTCGCGCGGAGGCTGCGGGTATCCGAGGTGACGGACCTGATTGTCACCGTGCGGTCCCGGCTCCGCCGGTAAGGTGAGCGATGGTGCTGCCGGACCGGCGTTCCTGCATCGTGCCCTATGGTCTCCGGGTGGTAACGGTTTGCGGAGCGTTAGGGTGGCAGCGGAACAGCCGGGCATGTTGTGCCGCATCATTGTATTGTCCAGACCCGCCGACTAGCTTCCGGTACCAGGAGGAAGCGTCGAGAGCCTGACCTGACTCGGCGCGATACACCGATGACCACGTATGCGTCTGCGCCAGGCACGAGGCTCGGCGGGCGTTACCGGCTGGAGGACCGGATCGCCGCCGGCTCGGGGTGGGATGCGTGGAAGGCCATCGACGAGACGCTCGCCCGGGCTGTCACCGTCTTCACGTTCGCCTCGGGATTTCCCAGGATCGGCGATGTGGTGACGGCCGCGCGGGCGGCGAGCAGGCTGACCGACCCGCGGCTTGCCCAGGTCTTCGATGTCGAGGACGCCTGGGATCAGGCCTACATCGTGATGGAGTGGGCGGCCGGTGAGACGCTCGGCGACCTGCTGTCAGCCGGACCGCTCGAGCCTTTCCGCGCCGCCAGGATGATCGCGGAGGCAGCCGCCGCGCTGTCATCGGCACACGGCGCGGGCGTCGCCCACATGTGCCTGTCACCGGGTTCGGTCAGGTGGAGCCCGACAGGCGAGGTCAAGGTCGTCGGCCTGGGCATCGATGCTGCCCTATCTGGAATCGTCGCGGACGACCCGGTTCTCGAGGACACTGAGGGACTCGGCAGGCTGCTCTACGCAGCGCTGACTGGCTGCTGGCCAGGACCTGACTATTCTCCGCTGCCTCCGGCGCCGGCTGCGGGCGGCGAGCCGTGCAGTCCCCGCCAGGTGGTGGCCGGCATACCGCTCGCGCTTTCTGACCTGACTTGCCGGGCGATGCGACTGAGTTCCGGGACGGAACATCCGCTGACCGCTCCCGGCGAGCTCGCCCGGGCTCTCGTGGCAACGCTGCCGCCAGCTCCGTTGCTCGCTATCGCACCGCCGTCGAAGCGGAACCAGGCAGCGCGGAGCGACCAGGGGGCCTGGCAGCCGGAGGCCGCGCCCGATGGTGATGACGGCTGGCACGGTGGTCCTGGCTTCGCCGACACTGACTGGCCGGTACGCGATGGCGCCTACCAGGAGCGGCCGGCGCGGGGAACGCGGCGCGCCGACAGTGCAGGTACAGGACGGCGCAGCCGCCTGCTGTCGTCGCCATTTCGACCGGTGTCCGGACGATTCCCCAAGGCCCTGGCGGTTGGCGCCGGCGTGCTCGTCCTCGCCGCGATCGCGACGTTCGCGCTGTGGCCGAGGGGCGGTCCGGCAGTCAACCACCCCAACTCGAACCGCAGCACTCCGCCGACGTCCGTGACCGTGCTGCAGCCAGTCGGAGCCACCGGCT
Source organism: Streptosporangiaceae bacterium (assembly GCA_036393895.1). Lineage (GTDB taxonomy): Bacteria > Actinomycetota > Actinomycetes > Streptosporangiales > Streptosporangiaceae > Chersky-822. The sequence continues at coordinate 4,595 of DASWGE010000401.1, forward strand.
TCGATCCCCTCACGAGCCCCTCGGCGGATCCCGGCAACGAGAACACCCAGTACGCCAGGTACGCGATCGACAACAGCCTCCGGACCAGCTGGACATCGCAGTGGTACGCGAGCGCTGACTTCGGTCGGCTTAAGGCTGGCTCTGGTCTGCTGATCGACATGGGCAAGCCGGTCAAGTTCGCTACCGTCACGATCACCTTTAACTCGCAGCCGGGAGCGAGCGTC
>DASWGE010000402.1:0-9859 GCA_036393895.1 Streptosporangiaceae bacterium
CCTTGCGGGGATCGACCCGAACCCCGGCGTGATGACCGACGAGCGCGGCAATGTCGTGGTCTTCCGCGCGATCTCCGGCGCCTGGATGGAGCGGCTTGAGCGCTCCGCCGCCGTGGAGTTCGGCGGCGCCGGCGCGGCGACCGAGTACATCATGACGGTCGCGCAGGCGCGTGATGGGGCCGCCGTACGCGGCACGTTCACGCTGGCGATCAAGATAGGCGATGCGCTGAACACCGCCGTCGGCGACTCGATGGCCGCGCTTATCGCGGTCACCGGCGGCTTCCCGCTGGTGACCGGCAAAGTGACGGATGTCGAGCGGCGGACGACCAAGGGGTTCGTTCGCGGCTCGGTCGTCGTCGAGGGTCTCGGTGATGATGCCGGGCGGTTGCTGCGTCTTGAGATTCAAAACGAAAACCTCGTCGCACTCGAGCAGGGCAGGGTACTCGCGTCCGTCCCTGACCTGATCACCGTCCTGGACAGCGAGACCGCCGACGCGATCCCTACCGAGCGGGTGCGGTACGGCCAGCGGGTCACCGTCATCGCGATGCAGTGCGCCCCGATCTGGCGGAGCCAGTTCGGATTGGAGACGGCCGGGCCCCGCGCGTTCGGTTACGACTTCGATTACGTGCCCGTGGAGGAGCTCGCCGGTGCCTACGCTTGACTACCGCCTCGGCGTCGACGTCGGCGGGACCAACACCGACGCCGTGATCCTCGACCGCTCCGACCAGGTGCTCGCCAAGGCAAAGGTGCCGACGACTCCGGACGTGACCGGCGGGATTGTCGCCGCGCTTGACAAGGTGATCGCCATGTCAAGGGCTGCGGCAGGGCCGGCCGGGGAGGACGCTCTGCCAGCCAGGGGACACCCCCGAACCCCCGATGGCCCAGAACCCCCTGCGGTCTCACGGATCACGCACGCGATGCTCGGGACCACGCACGCGACCAATGCGGTGCTCGAGCGCCGCAAGCTGCATCGCGTGGCCGTAATCCGGATCGGCGCGCCGGCCACTCTCGGAGTCCGGCCGATGTTCGAATGGCCGGCCGACCTGACCGGCGTCGTATCGGCAGGTGCGACCGTCGTAGCCGGCGGGATCGAGTTCGACGGCCGGGACTTGTCACCGTTCGACGAAGACGCGGTCGCCAGGTTCCTTGGCTTGGTCGCCGGCCGCTGCGACGGGGTCGCGATCACGAGCGTCTTCGCGCCGGTCTCGCCACGGCATGAGCTGCTCGCTGCCGAGATCGTTAAGCGCGAGCTCGGGGAGGTGAACGTTTCGCTCAGCCACGAGATCGGCTCGGTCGGCCTGCTTGAGCGGGAGAACGCAACCGTACTCAACGCCGCCCTGGCCGGTGTCGCAAGCGATGTCGCCAGTGCACTCGGACAGGCCCTGGCCGCGCACAATCTGTCCCCGGTGACGTTCTTCGCGCAGAACGACGGCACGCTGATGGCCCTCGATCATGCCCTGCGTTATCCGGTGCTGACCATCGGAAGCGGGCCGGCCAACAGTATCCGCGGGGCCGCGTTCCTGACCGGACGGACAGACGCGCTCGTGGCTGATGTCGGCGGCACGTCGACCGACGTTGGGGTGCTGGTGAACGGCTTCCCGCGCGAGTCATCGCAGGGCGTGGAGATCGGTGGCATCCGGACCAACTTCCGGATGCCGGACCTGGTGACGATCGCTCTCGGCGGCGGGACTGTCGTGAGCGGCGCGCTCGGGCAGACACTGCCGGGCGGCGAGCGGGGGGTGCGGCTCGGGCCGGAGAGCGTCGGGTACCGGCTGCGGGATGAGGCGCTGGTTTTCGGCGGGTCAACGCCGACGCTGACCGACAGCGCGGTCGCGACCGGGCGGGCGAGCCTCGGTGATCCCTCGCTGGCGCAGCCGGCGCTGCGGCTGCTCAAGGCAGCGTCCCGGGCGGCTGACCTCGCACTTGCCGAGGCGATCGACCGGGTGAAGACCGCCAAGGGCGACCTGACCCTGATCGCGGTCGGCGGCGGCAGCATCCTGATCCCTGACCAGCTGCCAGGGGTCAGCGAGGTCATCCGCCCGGACCATTTCGACGCGGCGAACGCGATCGGCGCCGCCATCGCCTCGGTCAGCGGGCAGGTCGACCGGATATTCCATTTCGGGCCTGGCGGCCGGAAGGCGGCCCTGGACGAGGCCAGCCAGGAGGCCAGGGACCACGCGGTCGCCGCTGGCGCCGACCCGGACACGGTCCAGATCGTCGAGTTGGAGGAGATCCCGCTCGCCTACCTGACCTCCCCTGCCGTCCGGATCCGGGCCAAGGCGGCAGGTGCCCTTGGCGGGCTGTACGAGGCAACGAATTACTCAGGCTAGTCAGCATGAGGGGTGAGAAATGAAGAGGCAGAGGGCATGGATAGCGGCTTCGGCCGCCGGAGTCACTCTCGCGCTGCTGCTGGCCGCATGCGGCGGTGGCAGCACATACGGCAAGAGCGCCGGCAAGAAGCAGGCGCCATCGACGGTGTTTACCTACGACACCTACACCCAGGTGATGGTCGATGGCTGGGACCCGGCCACCGAGTACTCCAACGGCATCATCGCGATGAGCAATATGTACGAGACGCTCACGCGCTACAACCCGGTCACCCACACCATCGATCCGCTGCTGGCGACGAGCTGGTCGCACTCCTCCGACGGTCTGACCTGGACCTTCCAGCTCCGCCATGGCGTGCACTTCCACACTGGGCGGCTGATGACCGCGCAGGCGGCCAAGGCAGCCATCCTGCGGACCAAGCAGCTGAACGGCGGTGCCGCCTATATCTGGGGCGCGGTGAAGAGCATCGACACCCCGAGCCAGTACACGATGGTGTTCCACCTGTCCTACCCATCGCCGCTCGCCCTGGAGGCGTCGGCGGACTACTCGGCGTACATCTATGACACGCAGGCAGCCGGCACGGGCAGCTTCTCCAAGTGGCTGAACGCGCCGCATGACGCGGGAACCGGGCCTTACCTCCTGCAGACCTATGCCAGCGGCCAGGAGTTCGAGGTCATCCTCAAGGCATTTCCCACGTATTGGGGTGGCTGGAAGGGACGGCATTTCAAGAAGGTCGTGTTCCGAGTGGTTCCGCAGGCCACTACTGCGGCCCAGTTGCTGCGCACCGGGCAGGTCAGCTTCGTGGAGCAGATGAGCCCGACACTCTGGAAGTCGCTGCGCGGCGCGTCTGGGATCACGCTGGTGAGCTCGCCGTCCTGGCAGAATCTGCTGGCCCAGCTGAACGCTCCGGCCCTCAGCCTGCCGATCCGTCAGGCGATTTCCTACGCCACCAACTATCCAGGCATCACCGCGGCACTGAGCGGTGCGGCAGTGCAGTCAAGCGGGATCGTCCCGGCTGGCCTCTTCGGCCACTTCAGCAATCTGCCGAATTACACCTACGACCCAGCTAAGGCCGGCAAGCTGCTGAACTCGGCCGGGTACGGACCCGGCAAGAAGAAGCTGAACCTCACGCTCACCTACACCGCCGGCGACTCCAATGAGCAGGTGGTCGCGACCTTGCTGAAGTCGAGCCTAGCCAAGCTGAACGTCAATCTGACGGTGCAGCCGCTGGCCTGGGCGACGCAGTGGGGAAAGGGCAAGTCGTCCTCGCCGTCGGCACGGCAGGACATCTTCATGGAGTACTGGTGGCCGGACTACGCGGACCCGTATTCATGGTTCGTCAATCTGCTGCTGACTGAGAAGCAGCCGTTCTTCAACCTCTCGTATTACTCGAATCCGGCGCTGGACAAGCAGATCAACCACATAGAGTCGCTGGTCGCGACGAACCCGTCGGCGGGCAGCGCGCTTTACCGGGCGATGCAGGTCGAGATCTTGAAGAACGCGCCGATAGTGTTCCTGTACAACACCAATTACGAGTACGCGATGATGAACACGTTCTCGGGCTTCCAGGTAAACCCGGCGTACCCGAACGTCATTTTCGCCTACAACCTGAAGCCGTAAGCCGGTGCCGGTGTTCGTCGCGCGTCGGATCGCGCTCGCCATCGTGGTCGTCCTGGGCGTCATCGTCGTGACGTTCGTGGTCGTTCACGTGGTGCCCGGCGATCCGGCCGCGACGTGGGCCGGGCCCCATGCGTCGGCCAGTCAGATCGCGGGTGCACGCAAGTACCTTGGGCTGGACCGGCCGCTGGCGGTGCAACTGGTCTCCTACCTGGGCGGGATCGCCTCGGGGAACTGGGGCATATCCATCCACACGCACCGGTCGGTGCTGTCCGATCTGATGACGGTCGCGCCAGCCTCACTTGAGCTTGTCATCACCGCGCTTGTGCTGGCCATGGTGGCCGGCATCCCGATCGGCCTGTTCTCGGCGCGGCGGCCAGGGCGCCCCGCGGATCAGCTCATCCGGGCCGGCTCGATTGTGGGCATCTCGATGCCCATCTTCTGGATGGCGCTGATCTTGCAGCTCGTCTTCAGCCAGCGCCTTAAATTGCTGCCGGCCGCAGGTGAGTTTTCCCCTGGCCTGCTGTTCACCCATCCCCTGGTCAAACGGACCGGATTCCCGGTCATCGACTCGCTGCTTGGCGGGAACCTGCCGATGCTCGGCAGCACGCTGACCCATCTGATCCTGCCCGCCATCGTGGTCGCGGCCTACCCGGCAGGCTTGATCGCGCGGATGGTGCGCGCGCAGGTTCTCGACACGATCGGAGATACGCACATACTCAACGCCCGCGCGCTGGGATTCGGTGAACGGCAGATCTTCAGCCGGTTCGCCATGAAACTGGCGTGGACTCCGGTCGCGGCAGCCATTGCCCTGGTATTCGGCTATTCGCTGGTCAACACATTCCTGGTGGAGTCCATTTTCGACTGGCCCGGCCTGGGCAGCTACGCGGCCGCGTCCATCGCGACCCTGGACACCCCGGCGATCCTCGGCGTCACGCTGTTCGTCGCCGTTGCCTACGTCGGCGCGAACCTGGTGGTGGACGTCGTGCAAGCCGCTATCGACCCTCGGATCAGGCTGCGATGATTGAGGTCCTCCGATGATCGAGGCCCCGACGATCACGCCACCAGACGCCGCGATGCCCCGCGGGAAGGCGCTGCGGCGTGGCCTGGCGGCCAATCCGCTGCTGACGGTAGGCGGCGCGCTCGTTTTGCTGATTGTGTTCGTCGCGATCGTCGCTCCGCTGATCGTGCCGTTCCCGGGCGACGCAGGCACGGCGACCCATCCCTTCGAGGTGCTCAAGGCGCCGTCCGCAGCTCACTGGTTCGGGACCGATAACGTCGGCCGCGACCTTTTCTCCAGGGTCATGTTTGGCGCCAGGGTGTCGCCAGTCATCGCGATGATCGTATTGGTGATCGCCTGCCTCGTCGGCGTTCCGCTAGGGGTCGCGGCCGGCTTTCTCGGCGGCTGGGTCGATGAGCTGATCATGCGGGTGACCGACGTGTTCCTCGCCTTCCCGCCACTTCTGCTCGCGCTGGCGCTGGCCGCCGTGCTGCCCGCCAGCCTGACCAGCGTGACGATCGCGATCGCGGCTGTCTGGTGGCCTTGGTACGTCAGGCTGATCCGCGGCCAGGCTGCTTCCGTAGCGGGCAGGCCCTACGTCGAGGCGTGCCGGGCGCTGGGACTCTCCCGGATGCGCATCATCTTCCGGCACATCCTGCCGAACTCGATCACACCCGTGCTCGTGCAAGTGTCGCTGGATGTCGGCGGGGTCATCCTGACCGCCTCGGCGCTGTCGTTCCTGGGCCTCGGCGCTCAGGATCCGGTCCCAGACTGGGGCCTGATGGTCTCTTCGGGCCAGAGCTACTTCACGCCGGACTGGTGGATGGTGACCTTTCCCGGCCTGGCCATCCTGCTGACCGCATTCGCATTCAACCTGCTCGGCGACGGCCTGCGCGACCTGCTCGACCCGAAGCGGAGCTTCCTGCGATGACTGGACTCGCGCGACTGGCCATCTCCGACCTGGATGTCAGCTTCGGCAGCCGCCAGGTCGTATCGATAGCCGACCTTCGGCTCGATAATGCCGAGATCCTCGGCCTCGCCGGCGAAAGCGGCTCCGGCAAGTCCATGACCACGCTCGCCGTCCTCGGCCTCGCGCACACTGTCGGCGCGACCGTCAGCGGCAGCATCACGCTCGACGGCCAGGAACTGACCGGGCTGCCCCAGGAGAGCCTGCGTGATTTTCGCGGGCGCCGGATCGCCGCGATCTTCCAGAGCCCGTCGACTGCCTTCAACCCGGTGTATCGGGTCGGGTCGATCGTGACGAAGGCATTGCGACTGCACGGCGCGACCAAATCCGAGGCGTCGGACCGGGCTGCGGAGGCGATGCGTCAGGTGCTACTGCCGCCGGACTTGATGCGCCGGTATCCGTCTCAGCTCTCCGGCGGCCAGTTGCAGCGGGTGGCGATCGCGCTCGCAGTCGCGCTGCGCGCGGAGGTCCTCCTAGCCGACGAGCCAACCAGCGCGCTGGATGTCACGGTCCAGGCCGAGGTGCTCGACCTGCTGCGCGACCTGCGCGCGTCGATCGGCATGTCCATCTTGTTCATCAGCCACGACCTGGCCGTGGTCGCCGAGTTGTGCGACCGCGTTGCTGTGATGCGGGAGGGACTGATCCTGGAGCAGGGCCCGGCCAGCCAGGTCCTGTCCGCACCCGCCCACCCGTACACCGCCGAGCTGCTTGAATCGGTGCCAAAGCTGGCGAGCACGACATGACCGCCGAGCCTGATCTGACCGCCGAGCCTGATCTGACCGCAGGGCGCGATCTGAGCGGCACTCCGCCGCTACTTCAGATCTCGAACCTGACGGTTCGGTTCGGGCCCGTCCGGGCTGTGGACGGCGTGTCCCTCGATGTAGCGGCCGGCCCGTTCGGCCTCGGTCTCGTCGGCGAAAGCGGCTCAGGTAAGTCGACCATCGGGCGGGCCATCCTCCGCCTGGTGCGCACGTCGGGCGGCAGCATCAAGTTCGCGGGCGAAGACATCGGCTCACTGCGCGGCGCCGCGCTCAAGGCGTACCGGAGGCATGCGCAGATCGTCTTCCAGGATCCGGACAATAGCCTGGATCCCCGGATGCTGATCGGTGCCACGATTGCCGAAGTGCTGCGCGCCCACCATGTGGTGCCGCGCACCGCCATCACCGAGCGCGCCGCCGCCCTGCTTGCTGAGGCAGGCCTGGACCCGGCGTTCGCGCAGCGGTACCCGCACCAGCTATCGGGCGGCCAGCGCCAGCGCGTCGCGATCGCCCGCGCGCTCGGCGTCCAACCCCGGCTGCTGGTCCTCGACGAGCCGACCAGCGCGCTGGACGTCCGCACCCAAGCGCACATACTGAAGCTGGTCGCCAGGCTGCGGTCCGAGCACAAGCTGTCCTACCTGCTGATCACACACAACTTCGGCGTGGTCAGCGAGCTCTGCGAGCAGACCGCCGTGCTCTACCTGGGCAGGATCGCGGAGATCGGCGACACGAAGGTGCTGCTCCGCGCCGCGGCGCACCCCTACACGGTCGCGCTGCGCTCGGCGGTGCCCGAGGTGGACATAGCCGGGCGCCGGTCCAGGATCGTGCTGCCCGGCGATCCGCCGGACGCGGCGAATCCGCCATCTGGATGCGTCTTCCACCCCCGGTGCCCGCTCGCGGTCGCGCGCTGCCGCACCGAGGTCCCGGTACTGCGTGACGCCGGGCCCGGGCACCAAGTCGCCTGTCACCGCGCCGAGGATGTGCTGGCCGGCGCCGAGATGCCCACCCGCCGGCGCCCGCCGGCTATCGAGCGGCCTGAAGCAGCTGCCAGCTCCGAACTCTCCTAATCACCCTGGCGCGACAAACCAGGATTACCTCCGCCATCTCGGAGTTACGATTTGATATCTAAGGCTTAGATATCTATAGTTGGTACCGGGACCCTCAAGACGCGGAGATGGGGCACGTCATGTCAGACACAGTGCAAGAGACCGCGGTGGCCGCGACCACCGCAGGGCTATCCACACTGCGCGGTAATTGCATGGGGGCGGCCGTCCTGCTCATTGTCCAATTCGGTATCGGTATCGGCGTCAATCTCTACGTCGAAGTGCCTAAGAACAAGGCGTTCCTTCCGGCAGTCTTCAGTTCCGCCACACTCGCCGCGCACGCCATCGTGGCACTCGTGCTCCTCGCAGCGGCGATCAGCGCGCTGGTCCGGGCCATCCGCCTGAGAAGGGCCATCGCGTTGACGGCGGTCGGCCTCGCGGCAATCCTCGTGGCAGCGTTCGCCGGGGCCTCGTTCGTGGGCAATGCGAGCAACGGCCCTTCGCTGAGCATGGCACTAGCCACGGCGGTCGCGATGTTCTCCTACCTGGCCGCGGTGTACAGCCTTCGATAGTTGCCGACGGAGCCTGGCGAATTCCGCGGCCAGGGCCGGGGGAGTCCAGTGCGCGTTGAGGCCGCTGGTATTGGGCAGCACCCACACCCGCGCGCCGCCGATCAGGTCGTCCTGTGGCCCGACCGCGGCGCGCGGCAGCGCGAACGCGGTGCGGTAGGCGGTCACCCCGACGACGGCCAGCCACCGCGGCCGCAGCCTGGCCACCTTGGCGGCCAGCAGCTTGCCGCCAGCCACAAGCTCAGCTCTGCTGAGCTCGTCAGCGCGGGCGGTCGAGCGAGCCACGATATTCGTAATGCCCAGACCGTATCCGAGCAGTTGCTCCTGCTCGCTGGGTCGTAGCAGGCGATTGGTGAACCCTGACTCGTGCAGTGACGGCCAGAAGCGGTTGCCCGGCCGCGCGAAATGATAACCGGTGGCTGCCGAGTAAAGGCCAGGATTGATTCCGCAGAACAGGACGCTCAGGCCCGGTCCCGCCACGTCGGCAATCGTCCGCCCGGCGGCCGCAACCAGTTCCGCCCGGCTCGGCCTGGGCGGGGACCCGGTCATCCGGGCGTCGACCCGAGCAGCAGCCACCGGTCGAATACGGGTTCGCCGCGGGTGTCTTGTTGTGTCATTGCCCATCCTGTCCGGACTAGCATCGTGCACGTGGTTGCCGGAGGAGACAAGTTCGCGCAGGATCCAGAAGAGTTCGCCGGTCGGCTGGCCGCGCAGGCCGTCTCGGCCGGAGACCCGACCGGCTGGTTCGAGCGGCTATATGCGGCCGCCGAGGCGGGCGAGACCGCCGTGCCCTGGGACCGTCGTGTACCGAGTCCCTTCCTCACCCAATGGGCGGAGCAGCGTGGTTTGGCCGGTGCGCGAAACCTCGCCGGCTCTGCTGTCACCAGAGCACGCGCGGTTGTCGTGGGCTGCGGGCTCGGCGAGGATGCTGAGTTCATTGCCGAGCGCGGATTTCAGACGGTCGCCTTCGACATCTCTCCCACCGCGATCGCCGCTGCGCGCCGCAGGTTCCCTGGCTCGGCCGTTGAGTATCTGACGGCGAATCTGCTCGACCCGCCGGCCGCGTGGCACCGGGCGTTCGACCTCGTCGTGGAGAGCCTCATCTTGCAGGCGCTCCCCGACCCGCCAAGGCGCGACGCCATCGCCAGGCTGGGCGACCTGGTCGCGCCGGGCGGAACGCTCATCGTCATCGCCCGTGCCCGCGAGCCAGGCGAGCCGACGGAGGGCCCGCCATGGGCGCTGACCAGGGCGGAGATCGAGGCGCTTGCGGATACCGGCCTGGAGCCGGTCAGGATCGAGGACCTCAATGATCCGCAGCTTCAGTGGCCCCGCCGCTGGCGTGCGGAGTTCACCCGGCCGGGCCCAGCGAGCTATCAGGACCCGTAGACCGCGCGGAGGTACGCTTCGCTGCGGTCCGAGCCGACGATGCCAGGGCCCATCTTGTTCATCATGTACGAGACGGTCATGTCGCGGTCGAGGTCCATGATGATGAGCGAGCCACCCCAGCCTCCCCAGAAGCAGATCCGATCGTCCGGGATGTAGGGAATCGTGTCCAGCTGCGGCAGGCCGAAGCCGAT
>DASWGE010000403.1:0-2583 GCA_036393895.1 Streptosporangiaceae bacterium
CTCGCCGGCGAACTCGTGCCCGATGACCAACGGCACCGGCACGTTGTCCTGCGCCCAGCCGTCCCACTCGTAGATGTGCAGGTCGGTGCCGCAGACACCGGTACGCAGGACCCTGATCAGGACGTCATCCCTGCCGACTGCCGGCACAGGTACGTCCTCAAGCCACAACCCGGCCTCGGCACGGACCTTGACCAGCGCCTTCATCGGCAGCTCGCTCCCAGCTGACCTATGTCCCCGGCCGACCCGTTGCCGGGCGGATCGGCTCGACTGTACCGCAGTCACGCGGCGGACCGCCGATGGCGGATACTGCGACCAAGGCAGCCCAGGCGACGACAGGACAATCCATGCCACGACGGCCTTCATCGATCTCCGCTCAGACACGGTCACCCGCCCGACCGACGCAATGCGCAACGCCATGGCAGAAGCCGAGGTCGGCGACGACTGGTACGGAGATGACCCCACCGTCAACCGGCTCCAGGACAGGGCCGCCGAGATCACAGGGCGGCAGGCGGCGCTCTACCTGCCGACGGGCACGATGTGCACGCAGATCGCGCTGCACGCATTGGTCAGGTCTGGGCATTTGGTGGTCTGCGAGTCCACGGCGCATGTCTGCGGCATGGAGCAGCGATCGTCGTCGACCTCGTCACGATCGAGAACAGTCACCAGGTCGGCGGTGGCTCGGTACAGCCGGTGGATGATGTGCGCGCCCGAAGCGGCTGCACGAGGATCACGCGAACGCCCGCGTCCTGGCCGAGGGCATCGCCGAGTTGCTGCCTGGCTCGGTCGACCCTGCCTCGATGCCGACGAATATCGTGTTCGCGGACGTCAGCGGGACCGGCCGGTCAGCGGCCGAGTGGGTGGACAGGCTGGCGGCTGAGGGCGTATCTGGCGGCCTGGCGGCGCGTCGCCGCCGGCTGAGACGTCCGCCCCGCTCGGCATCCGGCCCTCGCTCCGGCCGCCCGCCCAGACGGCGGCGGCTAACCAGCGCTGCCCCTGAACGCCTCGGACAGCAGGTGCAGCCGCCTGAGGACCGGCGCGCTGGGCGGCCACGGGCCGGACAGGCCGTTCTGGGCAGCTCCCTTGTCGGGGTTCCAGTAGGTCATGTACCGGCGCCCGTTGTGCCCGGCCATCCACTGCGCGCAGTACGTGAACCAATTCACGCGGTGCGAGTCTTCAGGGCTGTTCCCCTCGCAGATTCTGATGGCCGGCCAGCGCACTCCGGACTTAGCCCGGAATACCTTGAAGTTGTTGTTCATCCGGGCGAACATCTTCTCCTTGCTGAGGGTTCCGTCCTTGTTGTGGTACCGCCAGTTGTCGTAGAAGTCGAACCCGTACCAGTCAAGATGCGGTGCGATCCACTTCGGCATCTGGACGGCCGGCCCGCAGATGATCACGCCAAAACGAACCTGCGTCCCCCGGCACAACCACTGCCCGTAGCGTTGCATTCGACGCGCGGTCACGGGGTTGTTGACGTAGGAGGGGTAGTCGAGCGGGTTGCCAGGGATGTTCTCGTGCCAGAAAGCTAGCTCGGAGTGCGCGGGGGCCGACCGGATGATCGCGTGTAGCTGGTCATCGAGCCTGCCAGATAGCAGGTCATGCGGGTTCGGCCGGAGCGACAGGGTCATCCACGCGCCGGGGAGGCGGTTCGGCCACGCGACGGGGAACTGGTTCTCACCGTCGTAATAGACCCGAACGGCCTTTGCCAACGGGATAGCAGCATTGAAATGCAGATAGACATTCCGGTTCGCGCCGAATATGATCCGCGGACGACGCGTTGATGCCAGGCCGCCGGTCGCTCCAGCGATCGTTAGGCCGCCCGCCGACAGGGCCTCGCGACGGCTGGTCGCCGCGGCGAGGCAGGATTTGACCCGTGCCATGATCGTCCTTTGAACGGGAAAGTACGTCGGGTTATCGTAAGACCCATTCGACGAGACGTCGGCCACTGTGGCGGCTAAGCACTGGAAAGTCTTCGGGTTGTTACCGCTTGGAGACAGGCCGGGCACTTCTTCGCCGCGCTCCGGGCCAGCCCGACCGATCCGCCGGCCTCAGGCCCTGAGTCATACCGGCGAAGTCAACCTGCTGATCGGCTACTTCAGCCCGGAACCGCCGAAGGACCAAAACTGAAACGTGTTCTAATATGGTGCCGGGAGGCGCGATGGCATCGGAGGAACCCGAGTTCGACGTCGTCGTGGCTGGCAGCGGCGCGGCAGGGATGACAGCCGCGATCACCGCGGCCCGCCAGGGACTGCGCGTCGTGGTGATCGAGAAGACCTCGAATTTCGGCGGTTCCACAGCGCGCTCGGGTGGCGGTGTCTGGATACCTGGCAACTCCGTCCTCAGGCGAGCAGGAGTCAGGGACACTCCCGAGCTGGCCAGCACCTACCTGGCACACGTGGCGGGAGACGGCGTGTCGCCGGAGCGCCAGCGGGCGCTGCTGGAGCGCGGCCCGGCGATGCTCGACCTGATCACGTCGGCGACGCCGGTCAACTTCGCCTGGGTGCCTGGCTATGCGGACTACTACCCGGAGGCGCCGGGCGGCCTGGCGTGCGGCCGAACCATCGAGCCAGTACCGCTGGACGGCCG
>DASWGE010000404.1:0-7428 GCA_036393895.1 Streptosporangiaceae bacterium
GACTGCGTGCAGCGCGCCGACTGCCAGCATGTCGGCGAACATCGCCGAGCCACCGTAGGAAACGAAAGGCAACGGCAGCCCGGTCACCGGAAGCATGCCGATGGTCATGGCGATGTTGATGAACGACTGGACGGTAAACCAGATCGCGATTCCTCCGGCGAGCAGCATGCCGAACTGGTCGTCCGCGCGGGCCGCGAGCAGCAGCGCGCGGACAATGACAATGCCGAGCAACCCGATGATGACGGCCGCGCCGGCGAAGCCAAGCTCTTCCCCGGCCACCGTGAAGATGAAGTCGGTGTGCTGTTCGGGCACGAAGCTCCCGGCAACCAGCTGACCGTGCAGCAGTCCCTGGCCGAGGAGTCGGCCGGACCCTATCGCGATCTTGGCCTGCGCCGCGCTGTAACCGGCGCCCGCCGGATCAGCCCCGGGGTTAATGAACGCGGTCAGCCGGTGGACCTGATAAGGCTTCAGCAGGCGCAGCCGCCAGGCCGCGAGCGCCACGCCGCCTGCCGCACCCGCGAGCACCGCCAGCCAGCGCAGCCGGGTGCCGGACAGGATGATCAGGCCAAGCAGCAGAACCATCAGCAGCACGCTGACGCCCAAGGCAGGCTCGGCGGCCACGAGGGCGATGACCGGCGCGCCGCAGGCGAGCGCGGCCGCGAGGTCACGAAGCTGCGGCCGCCGGTCCGCCGTCCGCACCTCACCGAGGATCCTGGCTGTCATCAGGATGAGACCCAGCTTGGCGTATTCCGATGGCTCCGCCTGGAACCCGCCAGGCAACGGGATCCAGGCGCGCGCGCCATTGACTGACGTGCCGAGCGGGCTGAGCACCACGAGCAGGCCGAGCAGCGCGGCGGCATAGGCCCACGGCGAGTATGCCTGCAGCTTCCGATGCTCGAGCAGGCCGACGGCGAGCATCAGGAGCAGGCCGATTACGAGGTTGAGCAGCTGCTTCTTCAAGTAGGTCAGCGGGTCGGCGCCGGCCTGGAGCAGGGCGGCGCGGGTGGCTGACCACACGAGAAGGACTCCGGTAACGCTGAGCCCGAGCACCGGGGATAGCAGGATCCAGTCGAATTGCCGCAGCGGCGCGAGCCGTGCGAGCCCCCGGCGGGGCGACAGGGCGCGCAGCGCCCCGGGATTGCCGGCTGGGCGGACCGGAGGGAGCCCGGTCAGAGGCCGGAGTCCGCTGTTCAACCCGTCCTCCCTGCTATGGGTTCAGCAGGAGGTGTGGAGCTGCGGGTAATCAGCCGGGGAAGGCGGGACGGCAGCGTCCCGCCAGGCAGCGCAGCCCGGTGACCCTCGAGGCCGTAGATCCCATCCCAGATCTGGCGCACGGCGGGCGCCGACACGTCAGCGCCGTAGCCGGAATCGGGAATCATCATGACCACGACGTACCTGGGGTGGGCGCACGGCGCGTAGGAAGCGAAGACCGAGGTCGCAAGCTTGCCCGCGACCTGGGCCGTTCCGGTCTTCCCCGCGACGCACACCTTGCTCATGGGGAAGCCGCTGAAGGCGGGCGCGGCGGTGCCTTGCGAAACCGCGTCGGCCAGCGCGTTCCTGATGTACGCCAGGACTGCCCTGGATACCGGGAGGTGTCCCAATATGGGAGGGGTGATTCTTCGCACCAGGCTTCCGTCCGGCCGGACCAGGGCCGCACCGATCCGCGGGCTGTACAGCGTGCCGCCATTCGCGAGCGCCGCGTACGCCCGGGCCAATTGCAGCGGAGTGACGGTCACGTAGCCCTGGCCGATGGCGGCGTCTACCGCCTGGCCGGGCTCCCAGATGTTGCCGTAGTGGCAGTCCTGATACTCGATCTGCTGCACATAGGAGCCGTACTGGTTGGCGTCCCGGCACCAGAGCTTCTTGTGCTGCCGGTAGAAGTCGTACAGCCACGCCCGGGTCGGCACCGTGCCGGTCGATTCTTCCGGCAGGTCGATGCCCGTGGCCGTACCGAAGCCCCACGCTAGTTCCATCTTCTGCATCTCCTGCACCGGCGCGCGAGCGCTCGTCACCACGTTCGCCTTGCGGTCGTCCCGCAGCCAGATGTCATAGGCGAGCGCGTAGAAGACCGTGTCGCAGGATGCGACGAGCGCCGTATGCAGGCTCATCGCACCCGAACCAGCCGGGTTGTCGTTATAAAACGTCCGGCCGCCGATGCGGACAGAGCCCGGACAGTCATACGGGCCGGCCGGGCTGTAGCCCGCTGCTACCGCAGCGGCGGTGGAGGTCACCTTCCAGGTAGATCCCGGCGCGTATTCGCCTTGAGCCGCCCGGTCCAGGATCGGCTCGCCACCTGCCGCATCGACCAGCGCCCTGTACTCCCGCTCGGAAACGCCGTGCGTCCAGATGCTCGGGTTGTACGACGGGTAGCTGGCCATCGCGATGACCCGGCCGGTGGTGGTCATGACCACGGCCGCGCCGGTAGTCGCGCCCAGGTTCCCTTCGGCGTGGGCCTTGCGGATAGCGCTGGCCAGCGCGCGCTCGGCGTCCGCCTGTACCCGCGTGTTGATACTGGTCACAAGGTCGCTGCCGGGCACGGGACGGACCGCTGTGATCGTTCCGGTCACGATGCCCACGGCATTGACGGCAACTCGCCGGGCCCCGGGAGTGCCGCGAAGCTCGGCGTCGTATTGCGCTTCGAGCCCGGACTGTCCCACAAGGTCAGCTCCAGGCAGTCCGGTCAGCCGAAGGTGGCGCTGCCTTTCCTCCTGCGCGGTAATGGGCTGCAGGTAGCCCAGCACCTGCGCGGCGCTGACGCCTCCGGGGTAGCTGACAACTGGCTGCACCTGCGCAGTTACCCCTGGAAGCTGACGCCGGTTTTCCATGATTTGCACGCCGACCCGTTCTGGCACGTCCTGGCGCACTGGGATCGGCTGATAGGGTGATCCCGCCCAGCAGGGCTGCGAAACCCCGGCCGTGCACAGCCTGAGCCGTTCCCGCAGCAACAGGTCACGCATTCCCAGCAGCGCGGCAAGCCGCCGCAGTTCGGCGCTGCCGCCGTCGGTTTGCCTGGACAGCTCCGTCACGTTGACCGTGACGACGAGCGACGAGCGGTCAGCTACCAGGACACGGCCGGTGTCGTCGAGAATCTGGCCCCGAACCGGCGGCACCACGACGGTCCTGATCTGCTCCTGGTTAGCCAGCCTGGCGTAGCCGCCGCCGGTCATGACCTGCATGTACCAGAGCCGGGCGGCCAGGATGGTCAGCAAGGCGACGCAGACGACGGACAACACTGCGAGGCGCCACTGCGCCGGCCGGCTCACCGTCGCCCTCCACTGCCCCCCGCACCGCCGCCCTGGGCCGCAGAGCGCCGGCGGGTCCAGCGTGGCACCTGCCGGCACACCCGCACCTGCCTGCGGAACAGGCCCCCGGCGGGCTGACCCGCGCGCAGGGGCACCACGCGCGACGGCGCCCCGCCTGCTCGCCTGCCGCTCAGCCGCAGGCGCGCCGACCTCGAACGAAGGGCACGGCGCGGGCCGATGCGGATGGCTGAGCCACCGCGATCTGGCCGCAGCCTGGGCCGGCGCACGGTGCGACCGCGACCCGCGCCAAGACTTCGCGGGTCAGACGAACTACTGCGGGCATCGCCCGGCCGAGAGCCTGCCCGCCCTTCATCCAGAATCCCCGCGCGCAGCCGGACCGGGCGCGCCGCCGGCATTCCGGCCAGCGCTGCCACTGACCCTCGTTCGGCCCGGGCGGGTCGCATCCGCGCGAGCGGGCCACCGCCGGCACGTCCCCGGCTTCTCGGCAACGCGATACCGATGGTCGTTCGCATCCCTGCCAGCTCAGCTGGGCGAACCGGGCGGGCGCGTGGCTGACGGACTACGGACAGTCTGCTTGCCAGTGCGGACAGCACGACGGAGCACAGCAGGACGTCATACAGCACAGCTGCCGGCAGGATGTGCCGGACCGCAGGCAACGTGACCCCGGGATCGCCGACCATCATGCCGACGGCCGCCTGCAGCGTCTCTCCCGCTGCCACGCCGATCAGGGCGGCGGCCAGGAGGCGGAGGGCAGAACGGTCCAGCCAGTCGGCCAGCCGACCGCAGCCATAGCCCACGAGGCAGAAGATGAGCGCCGACTCGCCGATCAGGTGGCTGGCGGGGGATACGAGATCCAGGTCAAGCCCGGCGAAGAACCCGGTCAGCATGCCGGTGGCCGGGCCTTGCGTCAGCCCGAGCGCGACGACGAGCACCAGCGCGATGTCCGGCACGCTTCCCCCAGGCAGCGGCACGCCGTCCATCACCATTACCTGCAGCAGCACCGCGACGAGCGCCAGCACCATGCAGGTCACCACATGCCGCATGTCAGCCTCCGGCGCCCCGGCCCGGCCGGTTCGGTGTGACCACCCCGACGACATCGAGCGCAGTGAAGTCGGCGAACGGGCGTACCAGGGCGGTCCCGGTCAGCCCCGCGCCGATCCCAACCCGGGTGACCGCGCCGACAGGAACGCCGGGCACATACGGCCTGTTGCCAATGGATGCGGACGTGACCAGCCGCTGCCCGGTAGAAATTGTGCCGCTCGAGCCAAGGACGTGCAGCCTAAGCAGGTCAGGGCCAGAGAGGCTGTTGGCTGTTCCCGTGACCCAGCCCATCTGGCCGCTGCCGACGAGCCGGACGCCCGCCACCGCCGTCGCGTCGGTCGCCAGCAGGACGGTGCAGGTCCACGGGCTCACGCTGGTGACGGTGCCGACCAGGCCCGACGCGAGCACAGTCTCTTCTGGCCTGACGCCGTCGCGGCTGCCGACGTCGAGGGTGACGGCCTGTTCATATCCCTGACCGACCGCGATTACGTTCGCGGCGACGATCCGATAGCCGCCCTGGCCGGAAAGCCGCAGCAACTTGGCCAGCTGCGCATGATCTGTCCTGGTCAGCTGCTCGTTGCTCAGCTGAGCCCGGAGTCTGATCAGCTGGCGCTCCAGCGCCTGCACGCGCCGGGCCGACCCAGCCGCACCGGCGCCATGCTCGAAGAATCCGGCGATCGGCCCGGTCACCGACCATGTCGCGCGTTCCGCCGTGCCGAAGACCGCACCGCCTATCGAGCGCAGCGGTGCCGACCCGCCCAGGTAGTCGGTGGCGATCAGAGCCAGCGCGACGGCGAGCAGCATGGAGAGTACGACGCGCGTTCGCCGGGTGTCGTGCACGGGAAGACCCCATCCTGCCGCGGGGCGGCTGCAGTATGGTCAGCGCCTGGCTTCGGACAGCAGGATCTGGCCGAGAGATTCGAAGTCCTCGACGCACTTGCCAGTTCCCAGCGCGACCGACTCCAGGGGACTGTCGGCCAGGTGGATGGGAAGGCCGGTCTCCTCGCGCAGCCGATCATCCATGCCGCGCAACAGGGCGCCACCGCCTGCCAGCGCGATTCCGCGGTCCATGACATCACCGGCGAGTTCGGGCGGGCACTTGTCAAGCGTCGTCTTAACTGCGTCGACGATCGCGCTGAGCGGCTCCTCGATCGCGCGGCGAACCTCCTCAGCAGATATCACGATGGTCTTCGGCAGGCCGCTGACCAGGTCTCTGCCGCGGATCTCGGCTTGCGGCTCGTCCGCTGCGGGAAACGCCGAGCCGATCGAGATCTTGATGTGCTCGGCCGTCCGCTCGCCCAGCATGAGCGAGTGCTCCTTTTTGGCGAACGTGATGATGGCCTGGTCGAGCTCGTCACCGCCTACGCGGATCGACTCCGAGGTCACGATGCCGCCAAGCGAGATCACCGCGACCTCGGTGGTGCCGCCGCCGATATCGACGACCATGTTGCCCATGGGCTCGTTGACGGGCAGCCCGGCACCGATCGCCGCGGCCAATGGCTCCTCGAAGATGTAGACCCGCCGGGCGCCGGCCTGGTGCGCGGCCTCCTTGACGGCGCTCTGCTCGACCCCGGTGAGCCCGCTGGGAACGGCTATGACGATCCGCGGCTTGGCCAGGTGCCTGCGTGTGTGCACCTTCTGAATGAAGTACCGCAGCATCCGCTCGGTGACATCGAAATCGGCGATGACCCCGTCCTTGAGCGGCCGGATGGCAAGGATGTGTCCTGGGGTCCGGCCGATCATGCGCTTGGCGTCGGCCCCCACCGCCACGATCTGGCCCGTGTTCGCGTTCAGCGCGACCACCGACGGTTCGTTCAGCACGATCCCGCGACCGCGGACGTAGATCAGCGTGTTGGCGGTGCCAAGATCGACCGCCATGTCGCGACCTAAGAAGGCCAGGGCGTTACTCATGATAACGGCCTTCCCGAATGGGACCGAGAGTTACCAGAGAGTTTTGTTACATGTGATGCTTGTCTGCACCAGCGACCGCGAGCAATCCGGGCACTGGCCTATGTCTGTCATCGACCGCAGCCCCGTCGCCTAAACAAGATTCGGTAAAGATCTTTAAAAGTGCACGGAAACTGCTGCGGCGATCGGTCCGTGCCTGGCCACGCCGGCCCTCAGCCGGGGGCGCCGTGGAAGCCGAGTCGCAGCGTGATCGGGTGTGACGTGCCTGGCGGCAGCGGGTTCCGGCCGTCCACGATCAGCGTGACGCCGCCAGGATTACCGAGTCTCATGTTCACGGCATGCCTGAAGGTCCACCGCGTGGACGCGCCAGCAACGACGTAGGACTGGAACAGGTATCCGCCGCGCGGCGTGGTGAACTCGACCCAGCAGTCCTCGATTGCCGTGAGCTGGACGACGATCTCGTGAGCGGAGGAAGCCGGGCCCGGAGTTGCCGCCGGTGTCATGGGCAGCGTGGCGTGCCGCCGGCCTGACGCTGCCTTCTCGCTGGTAACGCGCGGCGCATGGCCAGAGGCCGAGATGACCTGGTACAGGGCGAATCCCACGGCGATAGCCAATGCCACCGCCAGCACGGCGGTCACGTTCAGCCGGCGTCGGTCGCGCAGCCTGATCGGCGTGACCGGCCCGAAGCGATCCGCCGCCGCGACTGCTGGCGGCGCGGGGTGCGCGTCCTCATAGTCGCGGATTATAGGCCCGGGATCAGTACCCACGGCCCGGGCGATGGCGCGGATGAACCCCCGGGCGTAGAAGTCGCCGCCGCATCCGGCGAAGTTATCCCGCTCGATGCAGCGGATGATCGTCTCCCTGATGCGGGTCCGTTGGCTGACCTCAGTCACGGTGAGACCGGCCCGGCGGCGTGCTTCCGCCAGGTCTTCGCCGATGCTCACGGTGCGCCTCCACTGCCGTCTTGCACCGCGCCCCGCATTGTGGCGCGGGTGCCCCTAGCCATCACTCCATCATCGCCTCATTCGCAGTCCGTGGAACTGTCGCACGGTGCCGGGGCAGCAGCCGGGATGCTTGCGCCGCCTAGACTCGCCGGGGTGAGCCTTGAGATCGGAATCGTCGGCCTGCCGAACGTGGGCAAGTCCACCCTGTTCAACGCGCTGACCAGGGCTGGCGCGCTGGCATCGAACTACCCGTTCGCGACGATCGAGCCCAA
>DASWGE010000405.1:0-9105 GCA_036393895.1 Streptosporangiaceae bacterium
TGGTCGCCTCAGTACGTCGTCTGGCTGGTGCCGCTGGTGGTGCTCGCCAGGCCCCGGCTGGGCGGCTACCTGATCTGGCAGGCCGCAGAGGTCGCCTACTTCTACGCGATCTGGGGGTACCTCATCTTCGTGACCCCCGACCCGCACGCCTCGGGGGCCGTGGGCCCGGGCCTTTACTTCACCGCCCTGCTCGCCAGGTTCTGCTCGGTGCTGCTGCTGAGCGGCCTCGTAATCCGGGACATCATTCGCCCCGACCGCGATGTTATACGTGCTGACGGAGATACCGATGACCCGGCCGGCGGCGTTCTGGATGGCGCTCCTGATCGCCTGGTTCTGGCGCTCCAGCGGGAATTCTGACCAATCCCTGAAAGTTGAGTCCAGTAGACTCAACTCATTTGACTTGAGCTGGTCACGATGGCAAACTTGCGTCGAGTAGACTCAAGCTTCAAACCACACACCAAGGACTGACACATGGCACGAGCGGTAGGCATTGACCTCGGGACGACCAACTCCGTCGTCGCCGTTCTCGAGGGCGGCGAGCCCACGGTGATCGCGAACGCGGAGGGCTCGCGGACAACCCCGTCCGTCGTCGCGTTCGCCAAGAACGGTGAGGTGCTGGTCGGCGAGGTCGCGAAGCGCCAGGCGGTGACCAACGTCGACAGGACCGTCAGGTCCGTCAAGCGCCAGATGGGCACCGACTGGTCCATCAAGATCGACGACAAGAAGTTCACCCCGCAGCAAATCAGCGCATTCATCCTGCAGAAGCTCAAGCGGGATGCCGAGTCGTACCTGGGCGAGACGGTGGCCGACGCGGTCATCACCGTCCCCGCCTACTTCAACGACGCCCAGCGGCAGGCCACCAAGGAGGCCGGCCAGATCGCGGGCATGAACGTGCTGCGCATCATCAACGAGCCAACATCGGCCGCGCTTGCCTACCACCTGGACAAGGCGACCGAGGCGACGATCCTCGTCTTCGACCTGGGCGGCGGCACCTTCGACGTCTCGCTGCTCGAGGTCGGCGAGGGTGTGGTCGAGGTCAAGGCGACCAGCGGCGACAACCACCTCGGCGGTGACGACTGGGACCAGCGCATCGTGGACTGGCTGGTCAAGGACTTCAAGAACAGCTACGGCATCGACCTGTCGCAGGACAAGATGGCGCTCCAGCGGCTCCGCGAGACCGCGGAGAAGACCAAGATCGAGCTGTCCAGCTCGATGGAGTCGCAGATCAACCTGCCGTACATCACGCACTCCGAGCAGGGCCCCCTGCACCTGGACACCAAGCTGTCCCGGGCGGAGTTCCAGAAGATGACCTCCGACCTGCTCGACCGGTGCAAGAGCCCGTTCCAGCAGGTGATCAAGGACGCCGGCGTCAAGCTGAGCGACATCCACCACGTCGTGCTCGTCGGCGGTTCCACCCGGATGCCCGCCGTCGTGGACTTGGTCAAGGAGCTGACCGGCGGCAAGGAGCCGAACAAGGGTGTCAACCCGGACGAAGTTGTCGCCGTCGGTGCCTGCCTGCAGGCCGGCGTGCTCAAGGGCGAGGTCAAGGACGTCCTGCTGCTCGACGTGACCCCACTGTCGCTGGGCATCGAGACCAAGGGCGGCATCTTCACCAAGCTGATTGAGCGGAACACCACGATCCCGACCAAGCGCTCAGAGATCTTCACCACGGCCGATGACAACCAGCCGTCCGTGCAGATCCAGGTCTTCCAGGGCGAGCGCGAGATCGCCGCGTACAACAAGAAGCTCGGCATGTTCGAGCTCACCGGGATCGCCCCGGCGCCTCGCGGCATCCCGCAGATCGAGGTCACCTTCGACATCGACGCAAACGGCATTGTCAACGTGTCGGCCAAGGATCTCGGCACTGGCAAGCAGCAGTCGGTGACCATCTCGGGCGGGTCGGCGCTGAACAAGGACGACATTGAGCGGATGATGGCCGACGCGGAGAAGTACGCCGACGAGGACCGCAAGCGCCGCGACGAGGCCGAGGTCCGCAACCGGGCCGAGACGCTCGCCTACACGACGGAGAAGTTCCTCTCCGAGAACTCCGAGAAGCTGCCTGAGGACGTGAAGTCTGAGGTGAGCGAGTCGATCGCCGAGCTGAAGAAGGCGCTGGAAGGCACTGACACCGAGGCGATCAGGACCGCCACGGAGAAGGCCGCCCAGGCGAGCCAGAAGATGGGCACCGCCATCTACGCGCAGGCTCAGTCCGAGGGCAGCGCTCAGACGGCCAGCGAGCCGGCCGGCGAGACCCAGGCAGATGACGAGGTCGTCGAGGCCGAGATCGTGGAGGACGAGAAGCCAGGCTCGGGAGGTGGCACGGCCTGATGTCGGCATCAGAGGAGGAGAGCCGCGGCCCGGTAATCAGGGACCGCAGGCGCATCGATCCGGTCACCGGCCAGGTAAGGCAGCCAGCGCAGGCCTCTGGCACGGGCCAGGCCCCGCGCGGGCCTGGTCAGGCCAAGCCAGGCAAGCATTCGGTGTCCAAGCCCGGCAGCCTCCGCCAGGAGGCTGCCGGGGCCGGGCAGCCGGCTGGCGAGGCCGCGCCGGAATCCGGCGCAGCCGGGCATGGCGCGGCCGGCTCCGGCCAGGACACAGCCGACGGCGGACAGAACGCCGACGCGGCTAGCGGAACTGCCGGGAGTGACGGCGCGGCGAGCGATCTCGCCGTGAAGCTGGCCGAGCGGACGGCTGACCTGCAGCGGCTTCAGGCCGAATACGCCAATTACCGCAAGCGGGTCGACCGGGACCGGACGGCGGTGCGCGAGCTCGCGCTGGCCAGCGTCCTGATCGAGTTGCTGCCCGTGCTCGACGACATCGGCAGAGCCCGCGATCACGACGAGCTCACTGGCGGCTTCAAGGCCATCGCCGAATCGCTCGAGTCGGCGGTCGGCAAGCTCGGGCTGACCACGTTCGGCAAGGCCGGGGAGGCGTTCGACCCGAACGTCCACGAGGCGCTGATGCACGCGTACTCGGCGGACGTAACCGAGCCGACCTGCGTCCAGGTGCTGCAGCCTGGCTACAAGGTCGGTGAGCGGATCCTGCGCCCCGCCAGAGTGGCGGTGGCAGAGCCAACGGACCCGGCAGGAGCCAGGACCGCTAGCGATGACACACTGCCCGCCGACAGCTCAGAGGAAGACACATCGGGCGACGCCGACGCGACCGACCGCACGCCTGACGAAGGCGACTAACCCCCGACCAGGAGGGGCCTGTTGAGTACGAAGGACTTCCTCGAGAAGGACTATTACAAGGCTCTCGGGGTCAGTAAAGGTGCGTCGGCCGAGGAGATCAAGAAGGCTTACCGCAAGCTCGCGCGCAAGTACCATCCGGACGCCAATAAGGGCGACGCGGCATCGGAGGAGCGATTCAAGGAGATCTCCGAGGCCTATAACGTGCTGTCTGACTCCAAGCGGCGCGCCGAGTACGACGAGGCGAGATCGCTGTTCGGAGCGGGTGCCAGAGTGCCTGGCGGTGCCGGCGGCTTTGACCTCGGCGACATCTTCGGGTCAAGCGGATCCGGTGGCGGCCTGGGTGACCTGCTTGGCGGCATGTTCGGCCGGGGCAGCCGGACGACCACCCAGGCGAGGCCGCGCCGTGGCGCTGACGTCGAAACCGAGGCGTCGCTGTCCTTCAGCGACGCGATCGACGGGGCGACCGTGAGCCTGCGGCTGACCGACGAGGGCCCGTGCAAGGTGTGCCGCGGCACCGGCGCCAAAGCTGGCACCGTGCCCAAGGTCTGCCCGACGTGCCAGGGCACCGGCCAGTCCAGTCGCGACCTCGGCAGCTTCGCGTTCTCCGAGCCGTGCGCCACCTGCCGTGGCCGTGGCCTGGTAGTCGATGACCCGTGCGCCACCTGCGGCGGCAGCGGACGTGCGCTGAGCGCGCGGACTATCCAGGCCCGCATCCCGGCCGGAGTTGCTGACGGGCAGCGGATCAAGCTGAAGGGCAAGGGCGCGCCTGGCGAGCGCGGCGGGCCCCCTGGCGACCTGTACGTGCGGGTGCACGTGGCTGGCCATCCGGTCTTCGGCCGGTCAGCGCACAACCTGACGGTCACCGTACCGGTGACCTTCACCGAGGCGGCGCTCGGCGCCGAGATCAAGGTGCCTGTGCTGCGCGGGCAGCCGGTCAACGTGCGGATCCCGCGTGGCACGCCTAACGGCCGCACGTTCAGGGTCCGCGGCAAGGGCGTCCGCAGGCCCGACGGGACGCAGGGCGACCTGCTGGTCAAGGTCGATGTTCAGGTGCCGACCGAGCTCAGCGACGACGCCCGCACCGCCCTGGAGAAGTTTAGGGAAGCGACAACCGGCGCCGATCCACGAGACGAGTTGCTACGTAAGGGCCGGGCGTAATGACGTATGCAGGGCAGTCGGGGCGCGGGCCGCGGAGAGGCGAAGATATGCCGAACGACTTCGAGCTGACAGACGACACTCCCGTGTACGTCATCTCGGTCGCCGCGCAGCTTTCCGGCCTGCACCCGCAGACTTTGCGCGCCTACGACCGCCTCGGGCTGGTCTCGCCTGGGCGATCCGCTGGCCGGGGCCGGCGTTACTCGCTCCGCGACATCATCATCCTGCGCGAGGTGCAGCGGCTGTCCCAGGAGGACGGCGTGAACCTGTCCGGCATCAAGCGGATACTCGAACTGGAGTCGGAGTGGCAGCGCAGCCGGATCCGGCTCGCTGAGCTGCACGAAGAGATAAGCCAGCTCAGGGCGGAGCTGGAGTCGACCAGGGCGGTCGCGGCGCGGCTGGCTGGGCTGCTGCGCAGCAGGACAGCAGGCGGCACCCTGGTGCCGGTGCGAACGCCTGGTACCAGGGCCAGCGAGCCGATGGGACAGGAAGGAAGTTGAGAGGTGGCGGACGACAAGCTCACTCGCAAGAGCCAGGAGGCTCTAAGCGATGCGCTTCAGCGTGCCTCGGCCGCCGGCAACCCGAGCGTTGACGGGCTGCATCTGCTGGCCGCGCTGCTGGACCAGGAGGGCGGGACGGCAGCCCCCCTGCTCCGCGCCGCGGGCGCGGACCCGGTCGCCGTGGCGAACAGAACGAGGGAGCTGATCGGGCGGCTGCCGCGGGCGGCGGGAGCGACCCTCAGCGCACCGGAAACCTCACGCCCTCTGCTGGCGGCGCTTGCCGCCGCGGCCAAGCGGGCGAAGGAACTCTCCGACGAGTACATCTCCACCGAGCACCTGCTCGTGGGCCTGGCCTCAGAAGGCGGCCAGGCGGCGACCGTGCTCCGCGAGGCAGGCGCTACCCCCGACCAGCTGCTCGCATCCTTCGAGCAAGTACGCGGGCATGCCAGGGTCACCTCGCCAGACCCCGAGGGCACCTACCAGGCGCTCGAGAAGTACGGCATTGACCTGACCCGCCTCGCGAGGGAAGGCAAGCTCGATCCCGTCATCGGCAGGGACGCGGAGATCCGCAGGGTCATCCAGGTGCTGTCCCGCCGGACCAAGAACAACCCCGTCCTGATCGGCGATCCCGGCGTGGGCAAAACCGCGGTGGTGGAAGGGCTGGCACAGCGGATCGTGGCCGGTGACGTGCCCGAGTCGCTGCGCGGCAAGCGGCTTGTCGCACTGGACCTCAGCGCGATGGTGGCCGGGGCAAAGTATCGCGGCGAGTTCGAGGAACGGCTGAAGGCCGTGCTGAACGAGATCAAGGAGAGCGAAGGCCAGATCATCACGTTCATCGACGAGCTGCACACCGTCGTCGGCGCCGGCGCGGCCGAGGGTGCGATGGATGCTGGCAACATGCTCAAGCCGATGCTCGCCAGGGGTGAGCTCCGGATGATCGGCGCCACGACGCTTGACGAATTCAGGGAGCGGATCGAGAAGGACCCCGCGCTCGAGCGCCGGTTCCAGCAGGTCTACGTCGGCGAGCCGTCGGTCGAGGACACCATCGCGATCCTGCGCGGCCTGAAGAGCCGGTACGAGGCACACCACCAAGTGCAGATCTCCGATGCCGCGCTTGTCGCCGCCGCAACGCTGTCCGACCGCTACATCACCGCTCGGTTCCTGCCTGACAAGGCCATCGACCTCATCGACGAGGCGGCATCCAGGCTGCGGATGGAGATTGACTCCCGCCCGGTGGAGATCGACGAGCTGCAGCGCGCGGTTGACCGGATGAAAATGGAGGAGCTCGCGCTCGCCAAGGAGGCCGACCCAGCCAGCAAGGAGCGGCTCGAGCGGCTGCGAGCCGACCTCGCCGACAAGCAGGAGCAGCTGACCGGCCTCCTGGCCCGCTGGGAGCGGGAGAAGTCGAGCCTGAACAAGGTCGGCGAGCTGAAGAAGCAGCTCGATGACCTGCGCGGGCAGGCAGAGCGCGCGCAGCGGGACGCCGACTTCGAGACGGCCTCACGACTGATGTACGGCGAGATCCCGGCGCTGGAGCGGGACCTGGCGCAGGCGGCGGCACAGGCCGGCGACGATGCACGCACGGCCAGCGTGGCCGGGGTGGACGGCGCCGAGGTTGCCGTCGACGTATCCGGCAGTCCGATGGTCAAGGAGGAAGTCGGGCCGGACGACGTCGCCGATGTCGTCGCGGCCTGGACGGGAATCCCCGCTGGCCGGCTGCTCGAGGGCGAGACCGGCAAGCTGCTGCGGATGGAGCAGGAGCTTGGCCACCGGATCGTGGGCCAGGCCAGGGCCGTGCAGGCGGTGTCCGATGCGGTCCGCCGATCCAGGGCCGGCATCTCCGACCCGGACCGCCCGTCGGGCTCGTTCCTGTTCCTCGGGCCGACCGGGGTGGGCAAGACAGAGCTAGCTAAAGCACTCGCGGAGTTCCTGTTCGACGACGAGCGGGCCATGATCAGGATCGACATGAGCGAGTACTCCGAACGGCACTCGGTTGCCAGGCTCGTCGGCGCCCCGCCCGGATACGTCGGGTATGAGGAAGGCGGCCAGCTCACCGAGGCGGTCAGGCGGCGGCCGTACTGTGTCGTGCTCCTCGACGAGGTGGAGAAGGCCCATCCTGAAGTCTTCGACGTCCTGCTCCAGGTCCTCGACGACGGCAGGCTCACCGATGGCCAAGGTCGCACCGTGGACTTCAGGAACACGATCCTGATCCTGACCTCCAACCTCGGCTCGGCGTTCATTGCCGATCCGACGCTGGACGAGGAGGCGAAGCGGGACGCGGTGATGTCCGTTGTCCGGTCGACGTTCAAGCCCGAGTTCCTGAACCGGCTCGATGACGTGATCCTCTTCGAGGCGCTGTCCACCGAGGAGCTGACTCAGATCGTCGAACTGCAGATCGCCAGGCTCACGCGGCGCCTCGCCGACCGGCGCCTGACGCTCGAAGTGACGCCGGCGGCCAAGGAGTGGCTGGCCGTCACCGGATTCGATCCTGTCTACGGCGCGCGGCCGCTGCGGCGGTTGATCCAGTCCGCGATCGGGGATCAGCTTGCCCGCAAGCTCCTCGCCGGGGAGATCGTTGACGGCAGCGAGGTACTCGTCGACCTCGATCCGGATTCCGACGCGCTCACGGTCACCGCACTCCGCAGCCCGGCGGTCCGCCGCTAGCTGCCCGGTCACGCGGTAAGCATCCGGTCGTACTCGTCCTCAGGCAGCCGCAGGTCATTGCGGATTCGATAGCGGAGCCTGAGCAACTCGTTGAGCCCGGCGTAGGCGGCGCCGTCGGGCTGGCCGGCGCCCTGCAGGATGAGTTCGACGCCGACGGTCGCCCAGTCCAGCGCGCCGGTCAGGTCCGATTGCTCGATGAGAACCTCCGTGATCATCTCGCAGGCGCGCGGATCGGTCCGGCCCTCGGACCGCATGGTCTCGATCAGCGCGTTGGCCTCGTCGCTGCCGCCGAGCTGGAATAGCGCGCGGCACAGCGGAGCTCGCGGGTCGACATCGACCGGCCCGCCATCGGCGATCGCCATCCGGAAGCCTTTAAGGGCGGCACTGGGATTGTCGGCGAGCAACCATTGTTCGCCTGCGCGAACAAACGCCTCGGCCCGCGCCATTGACTCGCTCTGAATGCCCGTCGCCGCCAGGGCCGTCATGCGTTCGGCCGCCGCCTTGTGGTCCCCTGTCAGGGCCGCGTCGAATTCGATCGCATCGAATTCGTCACGATTCAGGACGGCCACGTTCACGAACGTACCCAGCGGCTAGCGGGTTCCAACGCGGCAGTCAGCTCCAATGCACCGGTTACCGTCGTGCGCTTTCCAGCGCTTCCCAGAAACCGCGGCGCAGAGAATGGCGTACCTCGTCATGAAGGAGCGAGTCAATCGGCAGCACCGAACCCTGGAGCAGCCTCGCCTCCAGGTCAGACGGCATCCTCGGCTTACGCGCCAGCACGGCCTCGAGCCACAGGCCAGGGGCCTCCCTGCCCACCGACTCGCCGAAGGAGAATCCCTCGCTGTGCGCCGCCTTCACCGCCTCGGCAAGCGAGACAGCGATCGGCTGCGGAGGGCGTACTGCGGGCAGCGGGGATACCTCGTGCGGCGGCGGCTGATACTGCGGCTGGGACGGTCGGCCCGGTTGCATCTGGCTGGCAGGCGGGTAGCCCGTGCTCGCCCGCTGATGGGAGCCAGTCGTCCCGGCCGAGCCCGGCGCTCCCTGCGCTCCCGGCTGGCCGGGAAAGTAACCCGGATCTGAAGGCCCGTAGAGCTGCGGCTGAGGGGCCGAGTCGCGGTCAATTCCAGTTGGCGCGTTGTGCGGAGCTCCGCCATTGACGCCGCGACCATTGAGCGGCCCGTTCTGGGCGCCGCCAGGCTGATAGCCGCCGAGCGACCCATAAGGACCTGATCCGCTTTGGGCTGGTCCGTCCTGATAACTCAGGGCGCCATTGTGTCCTGATCCGTTCTGGTAACCGAGTTGATAACCACCAGGGGCGGGACTGCCGTTCGACGCCGGGCCGGTCCCCGGATCCGGGTAGCCGTTCTGGCCGGAACCTGGCTGGTAGCTGGTCAGTCCGGACAGGTTGTAGCCCGGCTGGCCGGGCATGCCAGGCCCGGATCCTGCAGGCCCGGCCGCGCCCTGATAGCCGGCCCGTGGCGCGGCGTTCTGGTAGCCGCCTGGGGCGGGCGCGTTCTGAGGTGTGCCGTTCTGGTAGCCCACGTCGTTCTGGTATCCGCCGCCCTGGGCGTGCATGCCACTGGCCCCGGAGTCTG